>JAGQSE010000635.1:0-2711 GCA_020439725.1 Acidobacteriota bacterium | reverse complement strand
GCCTTGGCCGCCGCGATGGCGAAGCCGAGGCTGACCACGCCTAGGATCGCCTGGACCACTCCCTTGATGCTCTCGAAGATCGGGCCGACGACCTTGAACCACTTGGGCATCTTCGTCGGCATCAGGGCGGTGATCCCCGAGTCGATGGTCATCAGCACCACGCCGTAGATCCACGTCCCCAGCGCGTACCAGTCGGCGGCGCTGCGCTTGCCCTTGGCGGAGATCGCCAGCGGCCACGACAGAGCGGTCATCAGGAGGTTCATGCCGGCGCCCACCGTCGGGAGGAGCGGCAGGTCGGCGATGCCGGGGATGATGGCGATGGTGTCGGTGGCGAGGTCGTAGGGGATCTTGACGACCAGGATGCACGCGGTGGTGATGCCGAAGATGATGCCGAGCTGCCGCAGGTACTCCTCGTCTTCCTTCGTCAGCGCGAGGCCGGGCCCGTCGACCACCTGGCGGAGGTTGGTGAAGCGCGCCAGCGCGGCGGGCAACTTGGTCTTGTCGGCGTCCTCGAAGGGTGTCTTCCGGCCGGTGACCGCACCGTAGAGCTTGTACAGCACCGTCGCCGGCACTGCCGCCATCAGGCAGGTCAGGTCGAGGACGCTGAGCTCGCCTTCCGAGCCATGGGCGCGGAGGGTGAACTCGTAGAGGTTGGTGATCACCGGGATGTCGACCCGCGCGGTCAGCACCTCGCGGAGCTTGGCGACGATGCTCCGGAGCAGGTCGAAGACCAGCGTGAGCAACGCCTCGGCGACTTCGAAGGCGGTGGTGAGGAAGCCTTCGACCAGATCGAGGAGCACCTTGAGCGTCGACTTGAGGAAGTTCGCCGGGTCCTTGGCCAGGTCGCGGAGGAGCTTCTCCGCCTTCTCCGACGCCTCCTCGAGCTTGTTGTCGCTGCACACGGTCTTGAGCCGGTCGATGACGCTGTTGAGCGTCGCGAGGTCCTCCGCCGACGGCGCCGGCAGCGAGAGCGTGCCCTGCTGCTTGGCGTTGTCGATGACGAACTGCGACACGTAGCTTGCCTGGACCTTGAAGGGGCCGGCCTTGTCGGCATGGGTGCGGTCGTCGAAGTCGTGGCCGTTTCGGGCCGAGATGGCTCGAAGCTGCTGCCCGTCGAGGCTCGTCCGCGCCTTGCGGATCTCCTCGAGGACCGGCCTGCGCACCGACTTGAGCTTGTTCCTGGCCCAGATCTCTTGGCTGTCGAGCGAGGTCTTGATCGTGTCGAGAAGCGCCAGGACACCGCTCTTGAGCACGTCCTTGGTCAACACGATGTCCTTGAAGGCGAAGAGCGCCTCGAACATCCGGAGCAGCTCGCCGGCGGCGTCGATGAGCTTGCCAAAGGCGTCGGCGATGCTCTTGAACAGCCCGCCGAGGAACTCCGCCACCTGCCCGGCCAGCTTGAGGGTGAACTCGACCACCCCGCGCACCGTCTCGAAGACCAGCTTGACGACCCCGCGACCGATCTCGACCACGGCCTCGAAGATCGCCTTGGCGGTGTTCTGGACCCAGCGGACGAAGTCGCCGAACAGCCGCCAGACGTCGGCGGCGTCGCCCTCCCCGACCCGGACGCGCAGGGCCTCGAACTCGGCGGCGGTGATCTCGCGGGCCACCACCGGCACTCCGTCGCCGTGGATGCCGCCGCGGAAGTCGAACTTCCAGCGCCTGGTCTCGAAGGGCTGCGCAGAGAGCATGGCGACCTCGGGATCCTGCTTCGAGTACTTCTCGATCATGTTCCTGCCGGCGTGGTTGGTCATCTCGGCGATGGCCTGCACCGTGCCCTCGGACACCGTCTGCCCGCGCAGGAAGCGGCTTTCCCGGAGCGCCTCGGGGCTCATCTGCTTCGGGTCGGCGAGACGCTTGTAGAACGCCAGGTCACCGGCGAAGGAGCTTTCGAGAGGCGGTGCGGCACTGCGCTCGATCCGCGTGGTCAGGACCGGCGCCGTCAAGCCGCCGCTGTGGTAGACCTCCGGGTCCTTGGCGTCGCGCCGGGCGCAGGGCATGCGGACCGAGACCTGACCCATGTCGTTGGTCCACAGCGTCTGCGGACGCGCCGGGCCCACCGGGTAGGAGATGCCGTTGACCTGGACCTCGGCGACGCGGTCGGCGAAGAGCTGCACCGCGGTCCGGGGAATGGCGAGGCCGTGCTCGTCGACGACCTCGAGCTGGAGCTGGTGAGCGGTGACACGGTCGGGGGCGGTCTTGGCCTCGGTCTTGGGGACCTCGAGGACGTCGGTACGCCATAGGCCGTCGGTCTCGGCGGCGCCGGCCTCGGCAGCACCGGTCTCGTCCGCCGGCAGGTCGACGAGCGCCTGCTGCGTGTGGACCAGCCGGTGATCAGGATCGATGCCGAAGAGCTCGATGCCCCGCGCCAGCATCACCGGTGCGGCGAGGGCGCGGAGCGGGTCGCCCTGCGCCAGCCACTGCCCCTCGAACTCGAGCCCGGCGGCCTCGCGCTGGCGGAGCGCCCGCAGCCGATGGTCCTGGTCGAGGGCGAGAACGGCGTAGCGGCCTCGCCCTCCCTGGTCGAGGCTGACGGCGACCTGATGGACCGTCGACGGCGCATCGGTCCGGCCGGTGAGGAACCACGCCTTGGCGCGACCGTCTTCGAAGATGATCGTGTGGAGCAGCCGGTTCTTCTGGCTGAGCAGGAAGTGGAGCTCCCCCGCCTGCCCCGCGTGGGCCGGAAAGGCGATGACCTGGTCGGGCTGGAG
>JAGQSE010000634.1 GCA_020439725.1 Acidobacteriota bacterium | reverse complement strand
TCCCTTCGCCCTCGATGCGCTGCGCTACGCCGAGCACGGCGGCGCCTGGAGCGCCCCGACGCACCTCGCCCAGAACACTCCGCTCCGCCGGCTCCGGCTGCGCTTCCTCACCCCGACACGGCTCCTCGTCCACAAGGAGCTCGACCAGGCCCCCTCCTTCCGCACCCTCGCCCTCAAGGCGGCGCGACGCGTTCTCGAGGTGGCGCATTTCCACGTCCCGGGGGCCCGCGTCGATTGGGATCTCGAAGCTCTCCTCGGCCGCGCCGAAGCCATCACCACCCACGCCGACGACCTCCGCTGGATCCACCTCGAGCGGTACAGCAACCGCCAACGTCGCAAGCTAGACGCCGGCGGCCTGGTCGGAACCGTCGCCCTCGACGGCGACCTGACACCGTTTCTTCCCCTCCTTACCGCGGCCGAAACGCTGCACATCGGCAAGGGGACTACGTATGGGCTGGGGCGGGTGGCGGTGGAGGCGGTCTGATCCCTGGGTGGCGTGCCCTGCGATGCTGAGAGCGAAGGCCGGAGACCGATGAGAGCAGAACACCATTTCGCCCATAGCCTCGAGGGCCAGCCGCGCAGCCGGTGGCAAGGCCTGCGCGACCATCTCGAAGGCGTGGCCGCCATCGCCGCCGATCTGGCGAGGAGCTTCGGATCGGGCGAATGGGCGTTACTCGCCGGTCTTTGGCACGACGTCGGGAAGTACCGCCACCAGTTCCAGGCCTACATCGATCCCAGCGCGCCGGAGACCTCCGGTGGAGACCACGCGATCGGGGGCGCCCTCCTGGCCCGGCGAGCCGCGGGTACCCAGACACAACAGCTCGCGCTGGCTGCAGTGATCGCCGCCCATCATGCGGGGCTCGCGAACCTCCATGACAGCGAGGACGGACCGCCGAGCCCTTTGATGGCACGCCTCGATCGCGCGGGCGATCAGCTGACCGAGCTCTCGACCACGGTGCCGCAGGACCTCCTCGACCATCCACTGCCGCCCTTGCCCGGTTTCCTCGCGGCTCCGCCCCGCAGCGACCCCGAGCGCCGTGACCAGGTGCGCCGGACCGAGCTTTGGATCCGCTTCCTGCTCTCGGCGCTGGTCGACGCCGATCGCCTCGATACCGAAGCCTTCTACGATCCGGAAACCGCCCGGGCGCGGGGTCGCGGTTTCGACTCGGTGGCGGTCCTCCGGCAGCGTCTCGACCACACCATCGACGAGCTCGCCGCCGCTGCACCCGCAACAGCCGTCAACCAGGCCCGGGGAGAGGTCCTCGCCCGATGCCGCGCGGCGGCCGCCGAGGAGCCGGGGTTCTTCAGCTTGACCGTCCCGACCGGGGGCGGCAAGACGCTCTCCGCCCTGTCCTTCGCACTGCGCCACGCCGAGACCCATGGTCTGGGCCGCGTGATCACGGCGATCCCCTACACGAGCATCATCGAGCAGACGGCTCGGGTTTTCCGCCAGGCGCTGAACGTCCCTCGGGGAAACGACCAGGTCATCGAGC
This sequence comes from Acidobacteriota bacterium, assembly GCA_020439725.1. Lineage (GTDB taxonomy): Bacteria > Acidobacteriota > Thermoanaerobaculia > Multivoradales > JAHZIX01 > JAGQSE01. Next base: position 5,883 of record JAGQSE010000634.1, on the reverse strand, counting down.
ACCACTCGAACCTCGATCCGGAGGACGAGACCGCCCAGACAGCGGCGGCGCTCCGGCGGCGGTGGGCGAGCGAGACCTGGGACGCTCCGATCATCGTCACCACCAACGTCCAGCTCTTCGAATCGTTGTTCTCGAACCGGCCGAGCCGCTGCCGCAAGCTCCACAACGTCTCCCGCAGCGTGCTCGTCCTCGACGAGGCCCAGAGCCTTCCCGCTCACCTGCTGCTGCCGATCCTCGACGGTCTCAAGGCGCTGGTGGAGGACTACGGCTGTACCGTCCTCTTTTGCACCGCCACCCAGCCAGCCCTCAACCGCCGCCCAGACTTCGAGGCGGGTATCGAGGGAGTGCGAGAGATCATGCCCGCACCCCGCGAGCTCGCCCGGCGGCTGCGCCGCTTCCGCGCCGAGCTACCCGGCGGCGGCACGGAGCCGACGTCCTGGGAGGAGCTCGCCGGCAGGATCGTCGAGCATCCGAAGGTCCTGGCGGTGGTCCATCGCCGCCAGGACGCCCAGGACCTGGCTCGGGAGGTCGAGAGCCTGGCGGAGCCGCCCCTCCATCTCTCCGCGCTGATGTGCCCGGCTCATCGGCGCGAGGTGCTCGCCGGGGTACGCGACCGCCTGGCACGGGGGCGTCCTTGCCGCCTGGTCTCGACCCAGCTCATCGAGGCCGGGGTCGACGTCGACTTCCCGGTGGTCTTCCGCGCCCTCGCCGGTCTCGACAGCCTGGTCCAGGCGGCGGGGCGGTGCAATCGAGAAGGTCGCGAGGCGGAGGGGCGCTTCCTCGTCTTCCGCGCACCCACCGAGCCACCGCCAGGGATCTTGGCCCGCGGCCTCGAGCAGATGGACAGCCTGCTCCTCGAGCTCGGTAGTGATCTCGACCTGCTCGATCCGGACCTCGTCGCGCGCTACTTTCGGCGTCTTTACAAGAACACCGAGCTCGACGCCCGGCAGGTCCAAACGGCGCGGGAGACCCTCCGATTCGCCACGGTGGCGCGGCGTTTCCGGCTCATCGAGGACGGCTACACCGAGCCGGTGTGCGTGCTCTGGGGGGACGCCGCTGAACGTCTCGAGCGCCTGCGCCGCGAGGGACCGCACCGCGCCAGCCTGCGCGCCCTCCAGCCCTTCCTGGTCCAGGTACCAACCTATCGCCTCGCCGAGCTCGAAGCCTCCGGTGCCCTCGAAACCGTCTCCGACGGCGTCCGAGCGCTCTCCTGGCCCTACCGCCATCTCTACGACGAGACCTACGGGCTGCGCCTCGACGATCACACACCACCCGCTGCAGCGGACTGGATCGTCTAGGCGCTCCGCTTGAGCAATGACCCTACGAAGAGCCCCCAGGAGGACCCATGACCGCGTCTCGTAGCCCCACCCTGCGCCTGCGGGCGCGGGGACCTCTTGCCTGCTTCACGCGACCCGAGCTCAAGGCCGAGCGCTTCTCCTACGAGGTGATGACGCCGTCGGCGGCCCGCGGTCTGCTCGAGGCGGTGCTGTGGAAACCCGCCATCCGCTGGCAGGTCCGGCGGATCCGGGTGCTCTCGCCGATCCGCTTCACCGCCCTCCGGCGCAACGAGGTCAACTCGAAGGCCTCGGCGCCGGCGACGGCGGTGATCGACGGCGGCGGTCCGGCGCCGCGCTACTACGCCGACGAGGATCGCACCCAGCGCAACACCGTCGCTTTGCGCGACGTCGACTACGTCATCGAGGCGGCCTTCGAGCTCACCGAGCGCGCCGGTGACGACGACAACCTCACCAAGTTCGTCGAGATGTTCGAGCGCCGTGTCCGCAAGGGACAGCACTTCCACCAGCCCTACTTCGGGTGTCGCGAGTTCGTAGCCGAGGTCCTGCCGGCGGACGAAGCGCCGGCGGCCGTTGACACCTCGAAGGACCTGGGGCTGATGCTCTGGGATATCGACTACGCCCCCGCGGGCCACCGGGCGCGCTTCTTCCACGGCCGTCTCGAGCAGGGCGTTCTCGAGGTACCGGCCGACCCGGAGTCGACCCTCGCCCCCCGGGAGGCCGCGCCATGATCCTCCAAGCCCTCTGCCGCCTCACCGAGCAGGAAGACCTGCTGGGTGATCCCGACTACGAGTGGAAACGCGTCGCCTACCTGATCCGAGTCGGCGACGGCGGCCGGTTCCTCGGCATCCAGACCACCAAGCAGGCACCCCCGGGCGCGAGCCAGCGAGCCCCGAAGCCGGTCGCCAAGCGCTTCCAGATGCCCCGCGAGCCCGCCCGCACCAGCGGTGATCGCGCGTTCTTCCTCCATGACAAGGCCGAGTACAGCCTGGGTCTGGATCCGGAGACCGACCCCAAGAAGCGCCGCGCGCCGAAGAAGGTCGCCGCCCGCTTTGGGCTGTTCCGTGACCGCCTTCGCGAGTGCCGCGACGCCACCGGCGATCCTGGCGTCGCCGCGGCCCTGGCGTTGCTCGAAGACATCGCGGCCGGCGCGATCACCATCCCGCTGCCCGCTGAGTGCGCCGGCAACGACCTCTTCGCCTTCACCTATTCTCCGGACGACGGCGGTCTCCTCACCGACCGTCCGGCGGTGCGGCGGTATTGGAAGGACCAGCGGCGGGAAGACCTCGCCGACGCCGGGTTCCTCTGCCTGGTGACCGGGGAGAACGCCGGCGAGCCCGGCAACCATCCCCAACTCAAGGTCCCCGGTGGCATGTCGAGCGGTGTGCCGCTGGTCTCCTTCAACAACGCCGCCTTCGAGTCCCAGGGCTGGAAGGGCAACGAGAACGCACCGGTGTCACGCCTCGCCGCCGAGGCCTACACCACGGCGATCCGACGGCTCCTCGACCCGGCCCCGCCGGATCCCCACCACGAGGGACAGACGCTGCCCCGGCGGAACCTCTCACTGTCACGGGACACCACCGTCTGCTTCTGGGCCGAACGCCCAGGCAGCTACCTCGCCGACGTCCTCGCCCCTCTCCTCGAAGCCAATCCGGATCAGGTCGTGGCGCTCTACCACAGCCTGTGGCAGGGCCGGCGCCCGGCCCTGTCCCCCGAGGACGCGGGAGCGTTCTACGCCCTGGTCCTCACCGGCGCCCAGGGGCGCGTCGTGCTGCGCAGCTGGTTCGAGACCACCGTCCCCGAAGCCGCCGAGCGCTTGGCACGCTACTTCGGGGACCTGGCGATCGTCCGCAACACCCCGCCGCCCAAGGACCGGCCGCGACCGCCGGCGATCCCGCTACGCCACCTGCTCGAGGCCCTGGCTCCCCAGGGAAAAAGCGAGAACATCCCTGCCCATCTCGCGGCCCAGGTCTTCGCCGCCGCCCTCGAAGGCACCGCGTTCCCCATCTCCCTCCTCCAGCGCGCCCTGACCCGCGCCCGGGCGGAGGTCACCGCCGACAGCTGGGCCGACCTGGTTCGCCGGGACGCCCGCGCCGCCCTGATCAAAGGCGTGCTGATCCGCAGCTTCCGAAAGGAGATCTCTCCCGTGTTGGATCCAGAGAACACCGAACCCGGCTACCGTCTCGGGCGTCTGATGGCCGTCCTCGAGCGGCTCCAACAACTCGCTTTGGGCGACGTCAACGCGACGATCGTCGATCGCTACTTCGCTGCCGCCTCCGCGACACCGCGGGTGGTCTTCTCCCGTCTGCTCAAAGGCGCCCGGCACCACGCCAGCAAGGCCAAGGGCGAGCCCGCGAAACGCGGCCGGACCCTCCATCTCGAGCGGCTCATCGACGCCATATGCGAGGGTTTCGAGGTCCGTGTCAACGGCTTTCCGGCCCATTTGAGCCTCGAACAGCAGGGACTCTTCGTCCTTGGCTATCACCAGCAGCGCCACGAGCTTTGGCGCTCGAAGACGAACCGGGACGACGAGCCGTCCGAAGACCCACCCACCGCCCATGGCGCCGACGCCTGACATCGATCCAAGAGTTCAACGATTTCACCGAGAGGAACCCTCATGACCAGCAACGGCTCCACACCGATCCAGCATCGCTACGACTTCGTCCTGCTCTTCGACGTCGCCAACGGCAACCCCAACGGCGACCCCGACGCCGGCAACGCACCGCGCACCGATCCGGAAACCGGTCACGGCCTGGTGTCCGACGTTAGCCTGAAACGCAAGATCCGCAACTTCGTCGCCCTCGATCGGCACGATCCCGAGACCGGACAGCCGGCCCCCGGCTACGACCTTTACGTCAAGCACCGCGGGGTTCTCGAGCGCTATCACCAGCAGGCCTACGATGCGTTGGGGCTCGACTCCTCCGCCAAGGGCAAGGGCAAGGGAGAGCAGGTCGACCGCGCTCGCCAGTGGATGTGCCAGACCTTCTACGACGTCCGCACCTTCGGTGCGGTGATGTCCACCGGCATCAATTGCGGTCAGGTCCGTGGTCCGGTCCAGCTGGCCTTCGCCCGCTCCCTCGACCCCATCACGTCGCTCGAGCAGAGCATCACCCGCAAGGCGGTGACCACCGAGGCCGAGGCGCAGAAACAGATCGACAACCACGGCATGGTCACCGGCACCATGGGGCGCAAAGAGATCGTGCCCTATGGTCTCTACGAGGTCCACGGCTTCATCTCCCCGCACCTCGCCGCCGACACGGGTTTCTCGCAAGCGGATCTGTCCCTCCTGTGGCGTGCACTGACCCTGATGTTCGAGCACGACCGCTCCGCCAGCCGTGGTGAGATGGCGAGCCGCAAGCTCGTCGTCTTCGAGCACGAGAGCCCCCTGGGCGACGCTCCCGCCCACACCCTCTTCAGGCGCGTCCACGCCGCTCTCCGTGACCCGGCGGCGCCGCCCCGCCGCTTCGAGGACTACGCGGTCGAGGTCGAAACGAGCGCTCTACCGGCGGGTATCACGGTGCACGAGATGCTCTGAAGTCGTGTACACCGAAGACGAGCTGCTGCCCATCTCGGCCCTCCAGCACCTGCTCTACTGCGAGCGCCAGTGCGCTCTCATCCACCTCGAGCAGGCCTGGTCGGAGAACCGCTTCACGGCGGAGGGACGGCTGCTCCACCAACGCGCCGACGCCGGCGGCGGCGAGACCCGCGGCGACCTCCGGATCACCCGCTCGCTGGCGTTGCGCAGCCTGTGTCTGGGTCTCTCCGGCCGCGCCGACGTCGTCGAGCTCCACCGCGTCGGTGACGATCCGGCGGCCGCGGGACCCGGGGCTGCGATTCCCGGCCTCGCCGGCTTCTGGCGCCCGGTGCCCGTCGAGTACAAGCGAGGCCGGCCGAAACACGGTCGCTACGACGAGGTCCAGCTGTGCGCCCAGGCCCTGTGCCTCGAAGAGATGCTCACGGTGCCGATCCCCGAAGGCGCGCTGTTCTACGGTCAGCCTCGACGCCGCACCCGGGTCGTGTTCGACGCCCGCCTGCGGGCACTGACCACCGCGGCGGCTCTGCGCCTACACCAGCTCCTCGGCGGGTCCCGGGTACCGCCGCCGGTCTACGGCCCCAAGTGCAAGCAGTGCTCGCTCGAACCGTCGTGTCTGCCGAAAGCGCCCCGACGCTCGGCTCGAAGCTATCTCGCGGAGCTGGTCTCGGAGCTCCCCGAAGGCCCGACCTGATCCGCGCATGCCACCCCGGAGCCCTCGACCGTGAAACGCCACTTGAACACCCTCTTCGTCGCCACCCAGGGCGCCTATCTCGCCAAGGAGCGCGAGACCGTGGCCGTCCGTGTAGACGGCGAGGTCAAGCTCCGCGTGCCGATCCATCTGCTCGACGGCATCGTCTGCTTCGGCCAGGTGTCAGCGAGCCCGTACCTCCTCGGTTTCTGCGGCGAACGCAACGTCGCCGTCACCTTCCTCTCGCTCCACGGCCGCTTCCTGGCCCGAGTCCTGGGGCCGACCTCGGGCAACGTCCTGCTGCGCCGCGAACAGTACCGCCGCTCCGACGACCTGCCGGCGGCCGCGGAGATCGCGCGGACGCT
>JAGQSE010000633.1:655-5204 GCA_020439725.1 Acidobacteriota bacterium | reverse complement strand
CATATCTGCTCTTGGCCTACTTGAAGTTTCTCGGCCGCACCGGCTGGTCCATGAGCGAGCTGTTACGCCTGCTGCAGCTCAATCTCTTCGAGCGCCGAAGCCTGGGAACCTTGCTCAGACCACCCGACCGAACGATAGATCCGGATTTCGCTCAACTCGCACTGGGTATTGGGCCGTGAGTTTGTGGGACAGCAGTGATTCAACCCTAACACCGACGGCGAAGGACCGAACGATGGTGAGGAGTTCGATCTGCTGCAGCCCGAGCTTGATCCGGTTCTGGACGCCTCATGGGAGCTCAGCGTTGGAGGCCAGCAGGTCGAGGTAGGGCCTTACGGAGCATTCCGGATCTCGAACGTTTCGGCGCCTGATTCGTTCGGGGCTGGAGGTCCCGGAACCCAGCCCGACGGCGAGAGCGATGATTTCTTGAGAGTGAAAGGCGTTCGCTCACAAGGCGGTGAGGTTCTGTACGCCCGAAGCGACTGCTTCCGCATTCGCCAGGGGGAGACGGTTGACTTACCTCCGCTCCAGATTCTCGACACGATGCCCACTATCCCCCTGCGTCTTCACCTCTCAGCCGACCAAACCGCCTTCAGTGCTCTAGGGGAGACTGCCCAGCTCCAGGTCATCTCCTCGAACTCGGACGGATCGATGACCGATGTGTCCACAGCCGCGGCGTGCTCTGCTTTCCGCTCGAGCAGCACTTCGGTGATCACGGTTTCCGAGGATGGTTTGGTGACCGCCATTGGCTCGGGCATCGGCTTCGTCACGGTCACGAATGAGGGCGCCACTGGCGTGATGCGCTTCCTGGTGTCGCCTGGAGACCCTTTGACTTCGGTCGAGGGTCTGGTCCACCGAACTGATAGCACGCCCGTGGCTGCAGCGCGAGTCGTCTTGATGGAGCAGTCTCTAGCGACGATCTCTACACAGACGGGTCTGTTCGAATTCAACGAAGTCGCGACGTTACTTGCGCCCACACTCACCGTTACAGTTCGCGCCGGGTCGTCGTCCGGATTGATCTTTGGTTTCGCCGAAGGTGTTGTTCCGAACCCGGGAGAAATCACTGATATGGGGGTTATCGTCATCGATGTTGTCGATCCCACAGACGCTGACGCGGACGGAGTCCCAGACGTGCTTGAACCCCTACTCGACTTCGATCCACTGAATGACGATACCGATGGTGACGGCACGTTGGACGGTGGGGAAGATCAAGATCAAGACGGCCTCGCCGATTACCTCGAGCTGCTTCTCGGTGCCGACCCGTTGCTCGCGGACACCGACGGTGACGGGATCCTGGATGGCGACGAGGATCAAGATCAGGACAACCTGACGGACGTGGAAGAAGTCGCTCTCGGCACCAATCCTTTCGCTTGGGACACGGACGGTGACGGCTTCGGCGATGGAGTCGAAGTCGAGGCGGGATCCGACCCGTCCGACGCGGCGAGCTTGCCTCCGGCGCTCTTCGGCTTTGTGGCGGGACCGAGCGTCGCGGTCGTGAACGCAGCACACCCGGCTGAGGGGCTCGGTGGCTTCGTCGGCCCTCCTATTTCGCTCTTGAACCTCGCGACCGGAGGCGCTGCGGCGGGATTCGCCTTCGGTCCCACGGTGTCCGTCTACAACGCGGCTGCGACTGCCGGCTTTGAGCTTGGCGACGCCTTTCCCAATAGAGAACCTCAATAGCCCGTGAATCTGCGCCAGCGCATGAAAGGAGACCTCTCGTGCCCACCCATCGCATCCACCTCGCCGTCGGGCTACTCGCGGCGCTCGCCCTCCTTGCACCGCCCCGGCCCGCGGCGGCGCAGCAGACCTTCGTGAGCGGCTCGGACGGTTCGGACGGAGCTCTAAGCTTGACGACTCCGGGTACCGTGCTATTCGACCCAACCACCTTCAGCCCGCCGCTCGACGTCGACGGTGATGGCGTCTACCACTTCACGACCATTGAAGTCGGCCCCGGAGTGACTGTGCGTCTGTCAGCGGCGACGCTTGGAACCAGGCCGGTCATCTGGCTTGCCCAGGGAGCCGTGATCATCTCTGGCACTCTAGACCTCGACGGAGAGGCTGGCCACCCGTCCGGCAGTCCCTCGGCAGCGATAGCTGGCGCTGGCGGCTTCTTCGGGGGCTATGGCAGCACCGCGACGACGGTTGCCACACCCGGTCAGGGGCCAGGAGGCGGCAACCCTTCACCGACCGGCCAAGGCTTAGCCGCAGGCGCTGGCGCTGGCCACAGTGGGCAGGGAGGGCAGGGAAGCAACGGCGCACTCGGCGGGACTGTTTACGGGAACGCCTTTCTCCAGCCTTTGGTCGGTGGCTCCGGGGGCGCCGGCGGTGGGCCTGGCAATGCTCCGAGTGCAGGCGGCGCCGGTGGAGGTGCCGGTGGCGGCGCGCTCCTTATCGCCAGCTCGACGGAGTTGACCCTCGCCGGGAGCATCCAAGCAAGGGGCGGCAACGGGACTCAGGGGCAGGTGGGCTTCAAGTCGGGCGGCGGCGGTAGCGGTGGGGCGGTGCGTCTGGTCGCGACGACTGTACAGGGTAATGGTTCGATCACCGTAGCTCGAGGCGCAGCCGGTAGTGGTGGGACCGAGGCGGGCCCCGGCGCAGAGGGCCGCGTCCGAATCGAGGCGATCAACCAGCTCTTCTCAGGGGTTTCAGATCCCAGTACTTTCTTCTCAGCTCCCGGCCCCATCTTCCCGCCGACTGGTGCGCCGGAGGTGCGGATTGTGGCTATTGACGGTGTATCGGTGCCGGTCTCGCCCACAGGCACCTTCCCGCCCGCAGATGTGACGCTCAACGACAGTGGCCCGGTGACTTTCTCGATTGAAGCAAGTCACATTCCCCTTGGCACGGTGGTTAGGATCGTGATGTTCTCCGAGGCGCGGGCGACGTTGGTCGTCGACTCCACACCGCTCACCGGCACGCTTGAGGCCTCGACGGCAACGGCGACGGCGACCGTGCCTAGCGGCTATTCCCGGTTCACGGTGGAAGCCAACTGGACACCATAGGGATTTGTCGGTCAACCTACCCCATCTTTATGATGAAGGCGCCGAAGAGGCGGTTGATGTTCTCCCTGAGTATTCGGAAGTCGGCTGCCTCTGATGGATGCCAGGGGCGACTAGACCGTCGCTTCCCCAAAAACCGGTGAAGGCAGCCGCGGATAGGCGCGGTACACGTGCCGGAACACCTCTTCCGCCCGCTGCTTGACCTCTACTTCCTCGTAGGAATCCACCGGCAGGCCGGTCTGGTCGCTATAGAGGAAGTCGTGAATGGCGGTGCGGACGGCGTCGCGGGTGGCTTCCTTTTCGCGCCACTGGTCGACCCGTAGCTTCTCGGCCTTGAGGGCCTCGAGGAGATTCACCGCCACTGCTTTGATGCGCCGGATCTCGGCGGCGGTCAGGTCCTGCTTCTTGAGCAGGTCGAAGATGGCAAGGGACTCTTCATCGAGCCCCTCGCGCATCGCCCGGTTCTCTTCCACGTCGAGCTCGTGCACCAGCGTTAGCAGGGCTTCGAAGGTCCGCTCGATGGTGACCCGATCCTTCTCCCGGTTGTAGTCGGCGACGAGTTCTTCGTAGTGGCGTTGGAAGTCGGTGCGCAGAGGGTTCTGCTGGAGAAGGCGGAGCAGCCGGTTCTCTACCGCTTGGCGCAGGTTCTGGACCGTGGTCCGGCGGATCGGGCTGCGCTCGAACTCCTGCTTGAGCCGCTCGAAGTCGATGCCGCTGATGTCGTAGGGCTCCGGATGCTCGGCAATCTCGCCGGGCTGGGTGTCGATGGCCGCGTCGACGACTTCGTGGAGCTGCTTCAGGATCTCGGCGATATCCGCCTGCTCCCGATCTTTCTGAAGCCGCTTGTAGACGATGTCGATGGCGTCGCGATCGTGTCGGAAAGTGTTGATACCCGGGACGTTCAGCGAGGCCTTGAACTTCTTGAACACCTCGCGGCACATTACCTCGAAACGCTTGCGGGTCTCGTCGTTCTCGTTCGCGGCCTCCTTGCAGGCTCGGATGGCAGCGATCCGCTCGAAACCGGTCTTGAGCAGGACGTCGTCGAGGGACGCGTCGCGATCCGCTAGGAAAGTCCGGACCAGCATGATCGCTTCGGCCAAATCTGCCAGAAGCTGCTCGTCCGGGAGCGTGGGTAGCCTCGGCTCCCCCCGTTCGTCGGGCTTGGTACCGGCGAAGGTGGCGAGAGCCTTGCGCAGATGCCTGAGGATGCCGCAGTAGTCGACGATCAGGCCGTTGTTCTTGCCCTCATGGACGCGATTGGCGCGGGCGATGGCCTGCATCAAGGTGTGCGCCTTCAGGGGCTTGTCGAGATAGAGGGTCGAGAGGCTCGGCACGTCGAAGCCGGTCAGCCACATGGCACAAACGATGGCGATACGGAAGGGGTGGTCGTCCAGCTTGAAGGCCTCGTCCAGCTCCATGCGCAGCTTGCCGTGGAATTGGGGCCGAGAGCGGAGGGCTTCCGGCAGCTCGATGCCTTCCTTGATCAGCCGCCTATGGGGTTGTATGTCCAGATCCCATTTGCGGAACTTGTCGACTTCACCTTGCTCCTCGCTGAC
>JAGQSE010000633.1:0-582 GCA_020439725.1 Acidobacteriota bacterium | reverse complement strand
GATCTCCTCCTGCTCGTCCGCGGCACGGTCGGCCTCTTTCTCGAGCTCGGCGATGCGCCGTTGCCAGGCCTCGGAGATCAGGTCGTACATCCGGACGCAAGTGACCTTGTCGATGCACACCAGCATCGCCTTGCCCGTCTCCCAGGCGGTGGAGTAATGAGCTGCGAAGTCTTTCGCAATCTGCCGTAGCCGCTTCTTGGCGGTGATGACGTGGTAGTCGCGCTTGAGCTCGGCCTCGAGCCGCTGTCGGACGTCGAGGTCCCCGGGTCCCAGCTCGGCCTCGAGCTCCTCGAGCTTGGCTGCGATGCGTTCGTTGAGGTCACCAACCGAAACACCCAAGGTCTCTCCCCGGGCATCGTAATAGAGAGGGACCGTCGCTTTGTCCTCTACGGCCCGTTGAAAGTCATAGGTCGAGATGTAGTCGCCGAAGACCCTACGCGTGATCTCATCGTCGCTGAACAGCGGAGTGCCAGTAAAGCCGATGTAGCTGGCTCGCGGAAGGGCGTTGCGCATGTTGAGGGCGAGGTTGCCGTATTGGGTGCGGTGGGCCTCGTCGGTGATGACGATGAGGTCGTCGCGCTG
>JAGQSE010000632.1 GCA_020439725.1 Acidobacteriota bacterium | reverse complement strand
ACCTTCACCATCCGCTATCTGAACCGGCTCTCGGACGCGCTCTTCGTCCTGGCGCGGTATGAGAACCTGTGTCGCGGCGAGAGCGATGTCCTGTGGGACAGCCGCGCCTGAGCGCGGCGAGGGACCTCGAACCGGATTCATCATGGGCGAACGCACGATCATCGTCATGCCGGCGTACAACGCCGCCAACACCCTCGAGCGGATCCTCAACGACATCCCCGAGGGCTGCTGTGACGAGGTCATCCTGGTCGACGACTGCAGCAGCGACGCGACGGTGGAGATCGCCCGCCGGCTGCCGGTGACGTTGATCCAGCACGAGCGGAACCTCGGCTATGGCGGCAACCAGCGGACCTGCTACCGCGAGGCGCTGGCCCGCGGCGCCGACTACGTGGTGATGCTCCACCCGGACTACCAGTACGACGCGCGGGTGATCCCGGCAGCGGTGGACATCCTGCGCCATGGCATCTGCGACGTGGTCCTCGGCAACCGCATCCGCACCCGGCGCGAGGCCCGCGCCGGCGGCATGCCGTGGAGCAAGTACCTGTCGAACCGCGGCCTGACGCTCATCGAGAACGTCCTCTCGGGCCAGAACCTCGGTGAATGGCACAGCGGCTTTCGCGCCTATCGCCGCGAGGTCCTCGAAACGGTGCCCTTCGAGGTCAACAGCGACAACTTCGTCTTCGACTCGCAGTTCCTCGTCCAGTCGGTGCACTTCGGCTTCAAAGTCGGCGACCTGCCGATCCCGGTGCGCTACTTCGACGAGGCGAGCAGCATCGAGTTCCTCTCCGCCTCGCGCTACGCGATCCACACGCTGTGGACCTTCGTCGTGTGGTTCGCGCACCGTTCAGGGTTGCGCAGGAGCCCGCTCTTCACTCCACGCTCAGACGTGCGCCCGGACGCGCCCGCGGCGCCTGCCGACCCCTCTCAGTCGACGTAACCGAGGGTCTTGAGCTCTTTCAAGGCCTCGGCGTCCTCGTGCACCAACCGCGGCGGATAGAGCGGCGGGCGGGCGAGGCGTTCTCGCAGGTGCTTCTGGAGCCTCTCGAGGATCTCCGGCTGGTCGCTCAGCGGATAGTGCTGGGTCGGGTCGAGCTCGTTCGAGTAGAGCTCCGGGTGAAGGGTTTCGACGGCGCCGAAGTTGTGGTGGACGAGCGTGTGGTCGGAGCCGCGCAGGGTGAAGGCGCGGTAGGTGAAGGTGGGCGGGAAGAGGTAGTAGGCGAAGATCTCGCGGGGTGCCAGCACGGCGCCGCGTTCGAGGGGCAGGGGCTGGCCGCCGACACCTTCGGGCACCGGCACGCCGACCGCCGAGAGCACCGTCGGCGCGACGTCGGCGAGCTCGGCGGGGCCGACGACGGGGAGCTCGGCGCCGGTCTCCTGGGGAGTCTTCCCGGGCACGCCGCCGGCGGGCTTGATGATCAGCGGCACGTGGATCAGCTGCTCGTAGACCTCCTGGTGCATCAGCAGGTTGTGCTCGAGGAAGCCCTCGCCGTGATCTGCGGTGACCACGATCATCGTGTCGTCATAAAGCCCCAGCTCGGTCAGCGTGTCGAGCAAGCGGCCGAAGACCTCGTCGGTGTAGAAGATGCCGTCGTCGTAGCCGCCGCGCAGCACCGCCAGGTCGTTTTCGGGGAAGCCCCGGGGATCGCGGCTGCCGTCGAGGAACGAGGCGTTGAGCGCCCACAGGTACTGCTGGCCCTGGCCCATTTCGGGATCGCTCCAGACGCGGGTCGCGATGCTTTCTGGGAAGAAGTGGAAGCGATAGGGCGCGGGCTTGTCGTAGGGCAGGCAGCGCTGGTCGATGCACGGCTGGTTGGGCGGCAGCGCGTGCACTGACTTGGTGTGGAGGAAGACGAAGAAGGGGCGCGAGCCGTCGCGCTTTCGAAGCCATTCGATGGCGCGGTCGGCGGTCACCGCCATGTCGTACTTGTAGGTCAGGTCCTTGGCGTGGGGCGCGTGGTGATACTCGTCGAAGCCCTCGCCGAAGCCGCGCTCGGCGCCGACATAGCCGTTGGCGCTCGAGTCGACCCAGGCGGCGGTGTCATAGCCCGCGTCGTGGAGCGCCACCGCCAGGTGCGGCGCCGCCTCGGGGATCGCCGAGCTCTTGTGACGCATCCCCAGGTCGTAGGCGTGGACGCCGGTGAGCATCGTCGCGTGGGACGGCAGGGTCCAGGGCGCCGGCGCCCACACCGTCTGATAGCGGATGCCTTCGGCGGCCAGGCGGTCGAGGCGGGGCGAGGTGTCCTTGGGGTAGCCGTAGCAACCGAGATGATCGGCCCGTAGCGTATCGACCGAGAGCAGCAGGACATTCGGTCGGCGAGGCTCGCTCGCCGGCTTGCTCGTGTCACGGCAGGCTCCCACGCCGACGACGAGGAGGAGCCCGGCAGTGAGGACGAGGCGAGACATCGGGGTCCTGCTCATCGCAGCACCGGCACGGGTTCGTCGGCGCGGAGCAGCCGCCGGTGCAGTGGTTCGGCGCCGCGGCGGAAGAGGTCTTCGTGGCTACCCGGGCGGTGCGGACGGACCCGGAGCCCGGTGTCGTCCTGCACCCAGGCGGTGGTGACCCGCACGGGGCGCTCGATGGCGGTCGCCGGCCGGCTTGGGGCAACGCGGGCCATGACGTCGTGCCAAAGCGGTGCGGCGGCGTCGCTCCCCGTGAGCCCCAGCGGGGTGCCGTCGTCGACCCCCACCCAGACCGCCGTCAGGAGCTCTCCGATACCACCGACGAACCAAGCGTCGCGGCGCTCGTCGGAGGTACCGGTCTTACCCCAGGCGGTGAAACCCTCGAGGGCGGCGGCCTGACCGGTGCCGCGGGCGACCGCGTCGCGCAGCAGGTCGAGGACCAGGTAGGCGCTGGCCGCGTCGACCACGCGCCGCCGCCCGCTCCGGCCGTGGGCGACGAGGGAGCCGCCGGGGCGCGCGATGCGCCGCACGGGGACCGCGCGGACGCGCTCCCCGAGGTTCGGGAAGACCGCGAAGGAGCGGGCCATGGCGAGGGGGGTGGTCTCGACGGCGCCGAGGACGAAGGCCGGGGGGGCCGGCTCGGGGAGCGGTACGCCGGCACGGCGGATACGGAGCGCGGTCGGTTCGAAACCGCAGTGGCGGGCCACGCGGACGAAGGGGGTGTTGAGCGAGGCCACCAGGGCGTCGCGCAGCGTCACGGTGCCGCGGAAGGTCGGTGAGAAGTTGGTCGGTTGCCAGGGCCCCGATTCGAGCTCGAGGGTGATGGGACCGTCCTCGATCCGGCGAGCGGGGTAGAGAGGATCGTCGTTGCAATCGCCGAAGGCCTCGAGGAGGACCAACGGCTTGATGGCGGATCCGGGTTGCCGTCGCGCCTGGCGTACGCGGTCGAAGGCGTCGTCGGGGTCCGCCGGGTCGCCGGCGACGTGGACCAGGACCTCGCCGGTACGGGCGTCGAGGGTCACCACCGCCGCGGACAGCGGCAGGTTCTTGAGCCGTGGATGCTCGCGCCGGAGGTCCGCCAGGTGCGTCTCGACGACCTCGGTGGCGGCGTCCTGGAGCGCGGCGTCGAAGGCGGTCTCGACCAGGAAGCCGCGCCCTTCTTCGAACCGATCCGGGGCCTCGAGCCGCACCACCTCGGCCACCCACGCGATGAGCTGGCGGTCGCCCCGCGGCGCCGGCGGGGACAGGGCCAGCGGCGGCAAGGTCTTGCCCCGGGCGGCGGCGACCTCGCCGGCGGTGGCCCAGCCGAGCTCTTCCATGCGGCCCAGGACCCACACTTGGCGCTCGCGGGCCGCTTGCGGGTGGCGCACCAGCGACAACCGGTTGGGCCCCTGGATCATCGCCGCCAGCACTGCCGCCTGCGCCAGGTCGAGGTCGGCGGCTGCCTTTGAGAAATAGGCGCGGGCGGCGGCGCCCAGGCCGTAGATGCCGACGCCGTCGAGGTGGCCGAAGTAGACGTGGTTGAGGTAGGCCTGGAGGATCTCCTCCTTGTCGTACTCCGCCTCGACCTCGAGGGTGCGCACGGCCTCGGAGAGCTTGCGCCCGAAGCTGCGCTTGGGGGTCAGGTCGCGGCTCTTGATCAGCTGTTGGGTGATCGTCGAGCCGCCCTGGACCACCTTGCCGGCGCGGGCGTTGGCGAGCAGCGCGCGCGCGATGCCGCGGGCGTCGAGGCCCGAGTGCTCGAAGAAGCGAGAGTCCTCCGCCGCCAGCACCGGTCTCCAGACGTGCTCGGGTAGCTGTGCGAGCTCGATGGGACGCCGCCGGGCACGACGCTCGGTGAGCGACTCGGCGAGGACCTCGGGCTCGAGCCAGACGCCCTCGCCACCAGCGGCGACGGGGCGCTGGTCGGCATCGATGACACCGAGCACGGTGCCGTCCTCCCGCGACAGCTCGAGACCGAGAAGCCGCGCCTCGACGCGTTCGCCGTCATAGTCGTGGGCACGACGGTAGATCCAGAAGCGGTCGAGGCCCCAGAAGAACTCGCCGGGCCTTTCGGGCCGGTCGTGAATGCGCTGGTAGCCGAGACGCTCGAGCCGCTCGGGCAGGGCCGCCCCCGTCACCGTGACTCCGGGAGAGAGTGGGTAGGGCGCAGAAAGGACGCGAACCTCGCTCCGCCCGAGCTCGTCCTCGAGCCCCGCCCGGGCCCCACCGGCGGGCACCATGACGACGACGGCGAAAAGGCCAACGGCGGCGAGACGTCGGGTGCGAAGGGTCCCTCGGAGCATGGGGGCGAAGCTATCAGAGGTGCAACCGCTACGCCGCCTGATGGACTCGGGCCTGCGCGGGACTGACGGGAAACTGGAGTGAGCCGCTCAATCGAAGTCGTCCTCCTCCTCGTCGTCCACTTCGGCGACCGGCTCCTCGAGGTCGTAGGCGACACCGTGGAGGTGGAGGATGGCGTAGGGAGCGAGCTGGTCGAGCCAGCGGACGACGGCGACGGTAGGGACCTGGTGCCCGTCGAGCTCCTGCCAGCTCCGAAGGTCTACCCGCCACCGATGGAGGTCGGCATCATCGCCGCGGGGACGGCTGGCCTCGATCCGCCGCAGCCACCCGTTTCTGGGATCGAAGGTGAAGACCAGCGTCTCGGTGCCCCCGTCCCAAGGGACGTCCAGCTCGGCGCTCCGCTCGTCCACCGCTCGCCACGAGAGCCTCGGGTCGAGGGCCAGCGTCGCTGGCGCCCACAGGGTCTCGGCCCACAACGCCAGGTGCTGGGCCCGGTCGACCCGGGGCCCGCGGCGCTGACGCTCGATCCTTCCGTGGGCGTCCACCGAGCCTCGGCCGGCGGCGTAGCGTTCGTGGGTACGCACGATGGGGCGGCCGAACCACGAGACGTCGAGGGTCCGTTCGAAGCGTTCGCCGGGTCGTTGGTGGGTCCGGAAGCGGGTGGGCGCCCAGACCACCCCAAGCCGGAGACGGCCGCGTCCCCAGCCCACCGCGGTGTGGACCACGGGCAGATCACCGTCGCCGCAGACCTGCCGCAACCAGCGCTCGACCGGAGCCGGGAGGCCCTCGGGGAGCGGCCGGCGCTCGAGCTCTCGCGGCGTGCCCGCGGGCGGCTTGAATGGGGGTGCCAGGGTCTGGAAGCCGATCCAGGCGATGCCCACACCGACCATTCCCAACGCAACCAAACCGAGGATCAGGGCGGTCAGGAGTTCCATGGGATCGAGGTTCCTGCGGTTGAGGTAGCCGGTGGCATCGGGTAGGTTTCGGCCGTGCTGCCGATGTCGCCGATTCTAGCCTCCCGGTTGCGCCGGGCCACGGTCCGACCGGCATACGGCCCCCGTCGCTGACGTTCCTCCTGAAAGGACTTCGCCATGCTGGACGCCCGTCGCCTCGTCGAGCTCCTCGGTCTCGAGCCCCATCCCGAGGAGGGTGGCTTTTTCCGCGAGGTCTACCGCTCCCGCGAGAGCCTCGCCGCCGACACCCTTCCCGCGCGCTATGGTGCCGCGCGCTCGGTGTCGACGGCGATCTACTACCTACTCACCCCACAAACCTTCTCGGAGATGCACCGACTGCTCTCCGACGAGGTGTTCCACTTCTACCTCGGCGATCCCGTCGAGCAGCTCCAGCTGGCCGCCGACGGCACGGGGAAGACGGTGCTTCTCGGGCCCGACGTCGAGGCAGGACAGATGCCGCAGGGTCTGGTGCCGGCGGGCGTGTGGCAGGGGGCGCGGCTCCTCCCCGGCGGCGCCCACGGCTGGGCGCTCCTCGGCGCCACCGTCGCACCGGGTTTCGACTTCGCCGACTACGAGCCCGGCCACCGCGCCGAGCTCACCGCCGCCTACCCCGACTTCACAGAGGCCATCGCGGGGCTCACGCGGCGGGAGTGACTTGCGATTGGGTGGGCTGGCGCCCACCCTACGTCAAGAGATGCAGGATTGTGGGTTGAGGAGAAGATCTTGGGCAGGGATTATTCCTGAGCATGTGAATAGATTGCCGTCAAGCGTAGGGTGGGCGCCAGCCCACCATGCTTCTCTGCCTCGACCGAACACCCTCACTCTCGAATCTGCCCGCTGCCCAACCCGATCCACTTGTAGGTGGTGAGCTCCTCGAGACCCATGGGGCCGCGGGCGTGGAGCTTTTGCGTGCTCACCGCCACCTCGGCGCCGAGACCGAAGGCGCCGCCGTCGGTGAAGCGGGTGCTGGCGTTGACGTAGACCGCCGCCGAGTCGATCTCGCGGACGAAGCGCTCGGCGTTCTCGGAGTCCTCGGTGAGGATGCTGTCCGAGTGCTGGGTGCTGTGCTCCTGGATGTGGGCGATGGCTTCGGCGAGACCATCGACGACGCGGATCCCGAGGACCAGCGACAGCCACTCCTGATCGAAGTCGTCCTGGCCGGCGGGTACGACCAGGGCCTCGGTACCCGCCTGTTCGAGGATCGCCGCGGCCTCGGGGTCGGCGTGGAGCTCGACGCCGCTTCCGGCCAGGCGCTCGGCGATGGGTGGCAGCGCGGTGGCGGCGACGGCGCGGTGGACCAGGAGCGTGTCGAGAGCGTTGCACACGCTGGGACGTTGCACCTTGGCGTTCTCGATCACGTCGACCGCGCGGTCCAGGTCCGCGCTCTCATCGACGAAGACGTGACAGATGCCGATGCCCCCGGTGATCACCGGGATCGTGCTCTGCTCCTTGCACAGCTGGTGTAGCCCCGCGCCGCCGCGGGGGATCAGCATGTCGACCCAGCGGTCGAGACGGAGGAGCTGCTTGACCAGCTCGCGGTCCGGGTCATCGATGCTCTGCACCGCGTCCGGGTGGACGCCGGTCCGCTCGAGGGCCGCCTGGATCACCGCCACCAGCGCGCGATTCGAGCGCCGCGTCTCCTTGCCGCCGCGCAGGATCGAGGCGTTGCCGGTCTTGAGACACAGGCTGGCGATGTCGACGGTGACGTTGGGCCGCGCCTCGTAGATCACCCCGACGACGCCCAAGGGCACGCGGCGCCGGATCAGCTCGATGCCGTTGGGGAGCGTGCGCCGGTCGATGTCGCGGCCCACCGGGTCGTCGAGCTCGGCGACCTTGCGGACGTCGGCGGCGAGGGCGGCGATGCGCTTGCCGTCGAGCAGCAGGCGGTCGAGGAGCGCGTCGCTGAGCCCCGCGGCGCGGCCGGCCTCGACGTCCTCGCGGTTGGCGGCCTCGATCTCCGTCGCGGCAGCTTCGAGACCGTCGGCGATGGCGCGGAGCGCGGTGTTCTTCTCCTCGGTGCCGAGGGTCGCCAGCTGGCGGCTGGCGGCGCGGGCCCGCCGGCCCATGGCCTCGAGGTCGGTGGTCGGGGCGGCGACGTCGGTGGAGGGGGTGGTGGCCTGGGTCATGGTGCTCTCCACGGAGGTTCGGTAGCGCTTCGGGATGACGGCTCGGTCGTGCTGGAGGTGCGGCTTGGGCGGGGTCTCGGGACGCTCACACCAGGATCATGTCGCGACGGTCGACCGCCACCGAGCCATAGGCGTAGCCCAGCCGGAACTCGATCTGGTCCGAGCGGCAGCCGCGGATGCGGCGCAGGTCGTCGCTGTCGTAGCGGGTGATGCCGCGGGCGAGCTCTTCGCCGCCCTCGTTGACGATGGACACCGCGTCGCCACGCTCGAAGTTGCCTTCCACCGCGACGATGCCGGCGGGCAGGAGGCTCCCGCGGGAGCGGCACAACGCGGTCTCGGCGCCGCGGTCGACCCGCAGCACGCCAGCGGGCTTGTGGCTGGCGAAGATCCAGCGCTTGCGCCGCTCGAGAGGCATTTCGAGGGCGGGGAAGCGGGTGCCCACGGCCTCGCCGGCGGCGAGCCGCTCGATGACGTCGTGGGCGCTGCCGGCGGCGATCACCACGTCGACGCCCGCGCGGCGCGCGATGTCCGCCGCCTGCAGCTTGGTCGCCATGCCACCGACACCGAGCCCGCTGACGCTGCCGCCGGCGAGGCGTCGCAGCGTGGCGTCGATGGTCCGCACCTCGGGGATCAGCTCGGCCTCGGGGTTGGTGCGCGGGTCGGCGGTGAAGAGGCCCGGCTGATCGGTGAGCAGCACCAAGAGGTCGGCCTCGGCGAGGAGCGCCACCATGGCCGACAGGTTGTCGTTGTCACCGACCTTGATCTCCGA
>JAGQSE010000631.1 GCA_020439725.1 Acidobacteriota bacterium | reverse complement strand
CGTCGTGGAGCGGTGGGACTTGCCCCACCCACCAGCTCGAACACCGGCGCCTCCGCGCGGGCGCGTTCGAGCTCTTTCTCGGCCTCTTCGCCGTAGAGGCGCTCCTGGAGCGCCGGGCTCACCGGGAGGACCATGGCCATCGGCGTCCAGTGGAAGATCTCGCCGGTACGCGTGTCGCGGATGCGCCCGGCTTCGACGGCGTGGCTGGCTTCCGCCACCGACAACCCCGCCAGGGCCTCCTGAAGCGCGTCGTAGGTGACCTCGTGGTGGGGATCGAGGAAGCGCAGGACTTTGTGCGAGGTGCTCGCCAGGTGGTAGTGGGACGGCACGAAGGAGATGCCGTCGAGGTGTAGCCGCTCGCAAACCACCACCAGGAGCGCTACCACGTCGCGCAACATGCCGAGGCCCGGGTACTCCTGGCCGGGGAGGGGAGCCTCGCCGGGGGCGAAGTGGGCGCGGGGGTTCTGCAGCAGCAGCCACTCGACCTGGAGCAGCTCCATGCCGGGGATCAGCCGCCGGTCGCGGTTGGCGCGCAGCTCGGCGAGGAGCTCACGCCCGTGCTGTTCGGAGAACAGGCGCACGGTCTCGCCGCTCTCGTCCTCGAGGTCGACGTCGAGGACCAGGTCGTGGAAGCCGCGGGCGCGCAGCCGGTCGAGGAGACCGGAGCGTTCGAGGACCAGCTCGAGACCGTGCTTCGAATAGAAGTCGAGGAAGCGCGTCCGCGGCTGGCCGCCGCCCAGGGCGCCGTAGATGTCCTCGGCGGTGAGCTGCCAATCGGTGGAGCTCGGGATGCCGGTGAGCTCGTCCGGGTCGAGGACTTTCGACAGCTGGCGGTAGCGCTCGAGGGTGATGGCGTCCGTCGACGGTGGCTCGAGAGCGACGCCGTGATTGAGGACGGTGGAGAAGAAGCGCGCGCTGTACTGCCAGGCGCGGGTGCCGTAGCCACCGGCGAGGCAGACGACGAGGGGCGGCCGGCCGCGGGCTCGGGCCACCTGGCGCTGGACGAAGAGGTCGCGGGCGAGCATCCCCTGGGGCGTGATCCGCCAGTCGCCGATGCGGTCGTCGGCGGCCGGGTCGACGCCGGCCAGGTAGATGACCAGCTGCGGCCGGTGGCTTTCGAGGAGGCGTGGCAGGTGGTGTCGGAGGGCGCGCAGGTAAGTGTCGTCGTCGACCCCCGAGCCGAGCGCGACGTTGGTGCTGGCGACGGCTTCGATGTCCTGCCAGGCGCGGTTGTGGATCGAGAAGGTGTGGACCGTCGGATCGGCGGCGAAGATGGCTTCGGTGCCGTCGCCGTGGTGCAGGTCGAGGTCGACCACCAGAACGTTGCCGCGAAAACCCTCCCGCCGGCGGCCGACGATGGCCACCGCGACGTCGTTGAGGATGCAAAAGCCCTGGCCGCGATCGGCGTGGGCGTGGTGCAGTCCGCCGCCCAGGTGGAGCAGGGTCTGTTGGTGGAGCAGCGCCTCGCGCACCGCCAGGTCGGTGCCGCCGACCATCCGTCGTTGGACTTCGAGGAAGCGGTCGAGCTCGGCCTCGGTGAAGCGGATGCCGGCGACGCGGGTCAGCGCGTCGGGATCACGGAGCGAGTCGAGATAGGCGTCGGTGTGGACCTGGCGCAGGCGGCGCACCGACGCCATCCGTGGCCGGAGCACCGCGTCGCCGTCGATGAGACCCTCGGCCACCAGGAAGGTGAGGATGTGCTCGGCGCGCAACGGGTCGTGGGGCACCGCCGAGTGACCGAGAGCGTAGCGATCCGAGAAGACGATGCGGGCGCCCACCGGCCAGAGCCGGCGGCTGAGACGCCGGGTGGTGCGGACGAGACCGTGGAAGGGGTTGAACCGCGCCACAGGTGATCACTCCAGATCGACCCAGGTGGCACCCCAGCCGCCGGCTTCCGCCGGTGCGTCGCCATAGGCCACGACCCGCGGGTCGCGCTCGAGGAGCGTGCGCACGGTTTGCCGCTGCACCCCGACACCGCGGCCATGGATGATCCGCAGGTGCCGGAGGCCCGCATCGTAGGCGGCGTCGAGATAGTCGACCACCAGGGACTTGACCTCGCGCGGCGGAAAGCTATGGAGATCGAGGACGTCCTCGATGGGCAGCTCGACGATCTCCGGCGCCGCCCCGGGATCGGGTTCCGGGGGCTCCGGCCCCAAGGGCCCGGTGCGGCGCACGGGATCCTGCCTGACCTTCCTTGGCTCGTCCTCAGCTCGTCATTTGAGGAGCTTGAGGAAGGTGACGAAGACCGAGACGCCATCGTCGGGACCCGCCACGGCGACGCCGAGGTCGAGGTTGACGAGGGTGTTCCACGGTCCGATGAAGTTGCCCGTGATGCCGACGCCTCCGAGGAACTCGTTGTCGAGTCCCGTCTCGTCGTCGGTCGCCCAGGCGGCATCGCCGACCAGCTCGAGGCGGAACTGCTCGCCGAACTCGAAGCCGTAGGTCAAATGGGTGGCATAGGCCGAGCTCGCCCGCACCTTGTCGCTCTGGTAGCCGTGGACACGGATCGAGCTGAAGTATCCGAACTGGTACTTGCTGAAGCGGTCCAGGTTGCGGCCGTCGCGGTACTCGACCTCGAGGCCGACCTTCTGGAACTTGGGCAGCCACCAGCTCTTGGCGGCACCGAAGTTCCACAAGGTGAATTGCTCGGTGTCCGGGTCGAACGCGTCGAGGGTGGCGCTGCCGGGGCGTCCCCAGGGTTGCCAGTCGGAGCGCATGGTCTCCTCGGCACCGGCCACCAGACGGTAGCCGTTCCGCGTGAAGCTGGTCTCGAGGCGGAAGGTGTGGGTGAACTGGTCCTTGGGCACCACGAAGTCGTCGGCGGTGTCGTCGCTGGTGCCGTAATCGACGTAGCCGAGCGTGTAGGTCAGGTCGAGCTTGCCAAAGCTGCCCAACGGGTGCCCGAGGAAGAGCGAGACGTTGGCGGGCCGGCTCTCGATCTTCTCGGGAAGGACCTCCTCACCGTCCTGGTAGGGCGTGTCGCTTCCGGCCACCGCCAGGGCGAAGACGTTGGCTCCGGCGTCCCACTTGCTGCCGAAGACGTCCGGATCGGCGATGTTGCCCACCAACAGAGCGCCGGCGAAGAGCAGGTTGACCTGCTTGCCGGTGCCACGGTAGTCGAAGGAGAAGAAGTCGATGCCTCCCAAGGGCAAGGGGTAGTCGAAGGACTCGTCCCACAACACGCCGGCGGCGACGAAGCGCCGGCTGGGATCGAAGCCTTCCTGCACCTGGCGCTCGCCGGCCTCGTCCTTGACCAGGTAGCGCAGGCCCTTGTCGGTGTCGCGCACCATCGTACTGTCGGAGGCCAGCACCGCCTCGCGGCGGCTTTCGAACTCGGGGCCGTTGAGCTCGAGGGCGGTCAGCACGGTCTCCTTCTCGATGAGGATCGAGGCGTTGAGGACGCTGACCAGCTGTTGGCCGACGACGCGGAGCGGCAGCCAGAAGCTCTCCGGCGTCCAGTCGGAGGCGGTGCCCGTGTCCGGGGTCACCGGCGTGAAGTAGAAGGTCTCCTCGTTGGACAGCACCTCGCCTTCGAGACCTACCTGGAGCGCGCGGGTCCGCACCGGGCCGAAGTGCTCCTTGTCGACCCAGACCGTGCCCTGGTAGAGCGTCCGGCCGCCGGTGGTCTCACCGGCGGGGCTGAAGTCGACCACCCAGCACGCGCGGCCGTCGACGGTGTCGGAGCCGCGGAGTCGGTAGCTGTACTCCTTGCTGAAGTTGATCTCGAGGGGCAGCGCCGCCGCCTTCTCGGGCTGGAGCAGCGGGAACTCGGGTAGCTCCTTGCCGCGCCAGCGCACACCGTTGAAGTAGAGCGTCTGCCACGCCCAGTCGAAGCCCTTGCCGCGCGCGAAGAAGAAGGGCCCTTCGAGGCTGGCCTCGAAGTTCTGGACCCCGGCCCCCGAAGCGAAGCGCAGGTGCATCGTGTTGATCGCCTGGTAGTGGTCGAGGCGCCGGTCTTGGGCGTCCTGGAAGGCCTGCAGGCGGCGCAGGATCTCCTCGACGGGGATCTGCCGCTCACCGGCGACGGTGACCTTCTCCTCGAGGCCTTCGAGCCCCTCGATCTCTTCTGCGGACATGCGCTCGACCCGTAGCAGGGCCACCGGACCGGGGTCGTCCACGCGCAGCTTGAAGGCGTCGGCGGAGCGCTGCTGACCGAAGATGTCGTAGGTCTCGCCGGTTTCCGGGTCCACCTTCGAGGGTCGGGTGAGCTGCGAATCGGGGAACGAGAGGTCGAGCTCGCCGGAGTCCTGGGGCGCCCGCACGACGACGCGCAGCTGGAGGTCCTCGCCTCGCACGAAGCTCCAGGCCTCCTCACCGCCTTCGGGTTTCGAGTAGGGATCGAGGGAGAGGTCGCCCTGGAACTCGCGGGCCAGCACCTTGAGGGGGGCGAGGTCGGCGGCGGTGAGGGCGCTGGGAGCCTTGAAGAAGCTGAGCGAGAAACCTTGGGCGGCCCAGCGGGCGGCTTCGGACAGGGTCAGTCGGGGATCCTGGGGCCAGGGCGCGGCGTCGAGCACCACGGGTTTGCCTGGGTCGAGCTCCGCCAGCCGCGCCAGGGCGGCGTCGAGGTCGGCCTTGGGCGCCGGTGCCAGGGCGACGCCCTGGACGTAGGCCGCCACGTCCTCGGCGTAGAGAGCCGAGAGGGCCTCCGGGTCGGCGGCGAGGGCTGCCGTGACGACGATCGAATCGTCCGCGGCACCGGCCACGGCGACCGAGGCACGCTTCAGGAGGAAGGCGTAGTCGGCGGTGGCCGCCGTCGCGTCGGCACCACCGGCGTCGTTGTCGGGCTGCCAGAGGATCTGGAAATGACTGCCCGTTCCAGCCGCCCGCGCCACCTCGGCCGCGCGTTCGAGCTCCTGGCCCAACCGCGCGGCGTTCTCGGTCACCGGCCGTGGCGTGCGGAAGATGAGCCGCAACCAGGGGCGGGCTCCGGCTTCGCGGAGCGCCGAGGCCTCTGCGGCGACGTCGTCGACCTCGTCGAGGGCGACCGGCCAGGCGACGTACAAACGTTCCTCGTCGGCCAGACGCGGCTCGGTCTCGAGACCGGTCACCGGGCCCCGGGGATCGTCGACGAGAATTCCCGCGCAGGGCTTGCACGGTGGGCCTTGGGCGAGGGCGGAACCGGCGGGTCCGAGGACCGCGGTGAGCAGCAACAGCGAGAGCGAACGGGGGAAGCGTCGGATGAAGTGCCTCATGGCGCCACAGGATATTGATCGCGCCTGACGTTGTCACCTTTTTGCTGGGCGGCTATCATTTCGCTCCATGGAT
This sequence comes from Acidobacteriota bacterium, assembly GCA_020439725.1. Taxonomy (GTDB): domain Bacteria; phylum Acidobacteriota; class Thermoanaerobaculia; order Multivoradales; family JAHZIX01; genus JAGQSE01. The sequence goes on along the minus strand of JAGQSE010000631.1, from coordinate 6,327 downwards.
TTTTCCGGGCGCCTCAACGCGTTCCCGCCGAGCGAGTTGCTCCAGTGGGCGCAGAACGAGCGCCGGACGGGGTCGATGGTGTTTCGCCGGAGCCGCCGGCAGAAGCGCGTCTACTTCGAGGCCGGTGCCATCGTCGGCTGTATTTCCGACGACCCCTCCGACTACTTCGGGCAACACCTGCTGCTCGGCGGCCACCTCACCGAGCCCCAGCTCATCGACGCTCTCGCCTACTGTGTCCGATCGGAGAAGCGTCTCGGGCAAGTCCTGGTCGAGAAGGGCCTGATGACCGCCGACGAGGTGCGGGCGGCGCTCCGCCAGCAGATCATCGACTCGGTGTGCAGCCTCTTCCTGTGGCATAGCGGCGTCTTTTACTGGGAGGCCGACCCACCCATCTCAGAAGAGCTCCAGCCCCGTCCCGTCGATGTCATGTCCGTGGTTCTCGAGGGGACGCGCTGGATCGACGAGGTCGGGCGCTTCCGCCAGATCTTCCCCCATGACAACGTGGTCCTGCGTCGCGGCCCGGCCTGGCCGGGCAACAGCCTGCCACCCCTCGAGGCGCGCATCGTCGACGGCGTCGACGGCGAGATGACCCTGTCGCGGCTCCACTGGCAGGTCAAGGGCTCCTACTTCCGCTTCCTCGAGGCGGCCTACGGTCTCTGCTTGAGCGAGGTCCTCGATCTCGGCAAGGTCGGTGAGCCCGCCGAAAGCACCAGCCTAGAGCTCAGCGTCTACGACCTCCTCCTCGAGCAGGCGGTCGCCGAGCAGAACAAGAAGGTGTCGTCGGATCCCCTTCTGCCCCTGGCGAGCATCGAGCGCCTGCGGCCCTTCTGGGTGCGCGAGCCCACCGAGGAAGAGCTCGAGAAGCTCCCCGAAGAGCTTCAGCAGCTGGCCGGCACCTTCGACGGCAGCCAGCCCCTCCGCCGCCTGCTGCGTACCAAGGAAGGTATCGACCTGGCCCGTTGGGACTATGTCGTCGAGCACCTGCGCAAGGCCAACCTCGCTCTCCTCCCCTCCTCCCCCGAAACCCTCGTCACCGGCGACCGCAAGTCCTGGTGGCGCCGGGTCTTCGAGGGCTGAGAACGAGTCCGTCGGCTCAGTCCGTCTCCAGGCTCAGCTCGAGGATCCCTCCGGGGGTCAGGAAGCCGCCGTCGCAGCGCTCGTCCCGAGTCCCTGCTGGGCAAAGCCACCACTCGCCCATCTCCATTTCGAGCAGCCAGAGACCCGTGGCGGGGTCGACGGTGGCCCAGCCCGCGAGAGAGAAGAGGTCCTCGGAAGCGGAACCGTGCCTGAGCCGTGACAAAGACCGGCCCGTCCCTTGGTCCGGCGGTAGATCGAGGGCGAGGATTCCGGCAGCGTCATCGACCGTGATCACCAGGGGATCGTCTTCCGGTGGCGGGCTGACCTCGAGCAGCCGAGCTCCGTATCCTGGCGCCAGGACGAGGAGCGTCAGGGTCTCGGCACTGCCAGGCACTTTGACTTCGACGGTGCCGGTGACGTCGGTGGTCCTCTCCACCGGTCCTACGCGACGATAGGGATCCGCCATCTCGGGCTCCGCTCGGACCGCGGCGCCAATCACCGGCCCCCGTTCGGAGACGACCCGGATTCCGAGATCACGCAGGGGCTCGAGGGATAGCTCGACCGACGGGGATCCACCATCGGAGACCGCGACCTCACTACGGCGGGAACTGCTTCCCTGCAAGCTCCCGCTGCCGAGGGCGTAGACCGAGTAGCGGCCGGCCGATAGCGATGTGAACTCGAAACGCCCATCCGGGCCGGTCTCCGCCGTGCTGCCGGATCCTCTCGGCAGCCGACCCTCCAGTCGAAGGGCGATGATCCGGGCGCCCTCGACGGGCTCGCCCTCGGGGGACCACACCACTCCGTGGAAACCCTGGCCGTGGAGCTCGAACTCGACCTCTACGGCTGCGCCGTCCTCGGAAGGGGGGATCTCTACCTGGCCCTGGTCGCACCAGGCACCGCCGGGTTTGAGCAGCGCGCTCATATCCCAGGTTCCGGACTCGGGGATGTCCCCTCTCACCCGGCCTTCGATATCCGAGTAGAGGGAGACTTCGCGACGATCATCGAGATCCCCACCGACGCCCAGACGGCGGAGCCGGAGCCGGGCGCGGACAGGCTCGCCGTCGAGGGAGACTCGGCCCTCGACCGTGACCACGGGAATGGCGGCGTCGAGCCGCGTGGTCCACCGGCCGATGGCGACGACCTCGTCGAACCAGGGATTGCCAAATCGGTCTTCGATGCTGAGGCGGTATGACCCCGGCCGGAGGTCGGTCGCCAACCAGATCCCGTCGTCTGCAACGTCGCCGCGGACGGATTGGTGGTTTCGAGCGTCGGGACCGCCGTCGGGGAGGAAGACGCCTTTCCACGAGCCCTGGGTTGGGTGGATCGGTGGACGGACGGAGACCTCGACGGCGAGCGGTGGACTCAGGACCAAGGGCTCAGGAAGGATCGTCTCACGACCGGCGTAGACGGTGAATGGACCGAACGCGATCTCGCCCAGCCCGTCGGCGCTCGCCTTGAGGGTGTAGGTTCCCTCCGGGACCTGCTTGAGCTGGAAGAAGCCACGATCGTCCGGCTCGGTGTGAAGCGCACGGCTCTCGAGCCGCCGGGCGGTCTCGAAGGCCGGCGTGCCGGCGTGCGCGGGAGCGATCTCGATGGAGATGGGTTTGGAAGTCGCGGGTGCATCCTCCACCAGTACCGAACCGCTCACCGAGGCCCCGACGGTCAGCCGAAGTATGCCGAGGTTGAGTGAACGGCCGGGGTGCAGTTCCTGATCCCAAAGGTAGAGCGGGGCAAACCCTGCTGCCCTCACCACCAAGTCCGAGCTGGTTTCGGGGATGGCACAGTGAAAGGTGCCGACCTCGTCGACCGGGCACGAGACCTCACCTTCGGCGATGGGCTTTGAGCTCCGATGGTCAAGGACCTTCCCGATCGGGGTCGGTCCGAAGGCCAACTCGACCGTCTCGGGCAGCTGCTGGTCCTTCGGGACGGAACACCGACCCTGGACGGCGGCTGTACGGAAGAGCGCTAGGTGCAGCGCGATGGAGTCAGCCGCGGTGCCGGACATGCCATCCTTGGCTGCCTTCTCCTCGATCGCCTCCGGTACCCACAGCAGCTCCTGCGGCCCCCACCAGCCGTCTGCCTCGGCTCGGGCCTTCCATACGCTGCCGGCTGGCAAGCGGAGTGTCGCATTGCCGCTCGCGTCCAGCTCAAGGGCCCTTGTCGGAGGTGGTCCCTCACCCTCAGCGGGCTGGTCTTGCGGCTTCACAGCCGACCGTACGACCGGAGTGAGAAGCGCGGAGATCCGCCGGGGTGCCTCGCCCTCGCCTGGTACCTGCTGGACGGAAATGTGAACCGATTGCTGGTCCGTCTCTTCACTCGGTGCCGCGGGCTCGGCCGCGAAGACTTGCCAGCACAGGCCCAACGAAACAAAGACCAGGCCCCACCCCATCGCATTCGGACTTCGCATCGTGCTCGGCTAGACGATGCTGCACGGACGAGCGGTGGTGCAATGCCCGATGCCCCCAATACAGTCGGCGAAGGTCGGATTCGACAGCGAAGCGCCCGTCGCTACGCAGGAGAAGATATATGTCGGATTTCCTGCCCCATCGACATAGACATCGGATAGGACGCAGGTCTGGCAAGCACTTCCACTGCCGCCGTTGCCGTCGTCGCCGCCGGGGTTGCAGAAGGGATCGTCCGGCCCGAGACAGCCATCACCGGGATCCTGTGTGAATGGATCACGCTGCGCGGCAGCCGTAGTCGGATAGGCCAGAAAGGCGGTCACAGCGCAGAGTGCCAGGACAACCGCGACGAGCTTGGATTTCGAATACATCACGTCCTCCCGTTCGAAATGGCGAATCATTTCAAGGGTACGAGAGGCCCGGAGATGTGTCAAATTAATTGCGCAGAATCGCCATTTCTCTTCGATCGGGCGCAGCCCGACTGTATCCGCCTCAACCCTCCCGCCGTTTCCCGATCCACAACACGCCACCGACGATGACGGCGACGCCGGCGAGGATGGAGAGCCAGGGGCTGAGGCCGAAGGCGGTGGGGATGTCGCCGACCAGCATGCCGATGACGCCGACGCTCAGGGCGTAGGGGAGCTGGGTGCGGACGTGGGCGATGTGATTGCAGCCGGAGCCCATGCTCGACAGGATCGTCGTGTCCGAGATCGGGGAGCAGTGGTCGCCCCAGACGGCGCCGGCAAGGACCGAGGAGATCGTCCCGAGGAGCAGCGTGGTGTATTGGGCGCTTCCGGGCATGTGTCCGGCGCCCTGTGCCAGGGCGTGGAGAATCGGGATGACGAGGGGGATCAGGATGCTCATCGTCGCCCAGGACGTGCCCGTGGCGAAGGCGACGGCGGCGGACAGGGCGAAGACCAGGACCGGCAACCAATGGGGCGCCAGGACGCCCTGGGTGAGGCCCACGAGATAGTCGGCGGTGTGGAGCTCGCTGCACACGTCGCCGATGGACCAAGCGAGGACCAGCACCACCAGCGCCATGGTCATGGCTTTGAGCCCTTCGACCAGCCCTTCGATGCTCTGGGTCAGCTTGAGCGAGCGGGTGGCCACCGACAACGCGATGGCGGAGAGCAGACCGGCGAAGCTCGCCCAGAGCAGCGAGTCGAAGCTGTTGGCGTTGGCGAAGACTTCGCGCAGCCAGGCGCCGGTGGACTCGAAGGAGGTCCGTTCGAGACCGGCGGCGCCGGTGGAGTAGAGGCCCCAGACGGTCACCAAGATGACCACGGCGATGGGTAGGAAGGCGTTGAGCGCCCGGTGCTTGATCCCGTCCGGTGGCTCGAGGGCCGAGGACGAATAGTCGGCCAGCGCCACCTCGCCGTCGGCGATCACCTGACCCGTGCCGCTGGCGCGACGCTCCGCCTTGAGCATCGGGCCCAGGTCACGGCCGGTGAAGGCGATGGTGAAGCCGAAGACGAGCGCCAGGATGGGGTAGAAGCGGAAGGGGATCGAGGCGATGAAGGTGACGTAAGGGTCGTAGCCCAGCCCCAGGTCCGAGAAGGACGCGGCGATCAGGCCGACCTCGAACCCGATCCAGGTGGAGATCGGCATGACGCTGGCGACCGGGGCGGCGGTCGAGTCGACGATGTAGGCGAGCTTCTCGCGGCTGATCCGCAGCCGATCGGTGATCGGCCGCATGGTCGAGCCGACGATCAAGGTGTTGGCGTAGTCGTCGAAGAAGATCAGGACGCCCATGACCCAGGTCGCCACCTGCCCGCGCCGCGGGTTGGTGGCCAAAGGGCTCAAGCGATCGACGATGCCGCGGGTGCCGCCGCTCTTCGACATCACGCCGACCATGGCTCCGAGGAGCGCCGAGAAGATCAGGATCTTGGCGTTGTCCGGGTCGGAAAGCGCCGGGGCGATGAAGTGGTCGATGACACGACCGAAGGCGGAGAATGGGTTGCCGCCGGTGAGGAAGAGCGCGCCGAGGAAGATGCCGGAGAGGAGCGAGATCAACACCTCGCGGAAGATCAGCGCCATCACGATGGCGGCCAGCGGTGGAATCACCGACAGCCATCCGGGAAGCGTGCGGACGGTCGCCTCGGCGCTCGCTCCGCCGGCCTGCACCGTGACGGTGTGGGGACCCGCGGCCAAGGCGGCTTCGACGCGGACTTCGTGCTCGCCGGCGGGCAGCCGCAGGGTGGTGACCAGCTCGCCATCGGCGAGGACGCGCACCGCCTGCTCCTCGCCACTCGCCGCCGAGCTCCCGGCGGGTGTGTCGGGTAGGGTGATCGACAGATGAAGAGGGCCGCCCTGATGGACGGCCCCCTTGACCGATACGGCGAGGTCGGCGGCCGCCGCCGGCAGGACCACCATCCCTGCGAGGACCACCGCGATCCCCAGCTTCGTCCACCATCCACGCCGCATGCTCGACCTCCTCGGAGCCGGCACCGCCGTGCTCCTACGGTTCGATGTTTCCGTCAGGGACGGATCAATTGTCGTCGGACTCGAGCTGGACGTCGCCGGTCCCGGGGCGCCGCGGCAGGCTCAGCTCCTGGCGCAGCTTGACCTCGATCTCGTCGGCCAGCTCGACGTTGTCGCGGAGGAACTGCTTCGAGTTCTCGCGACCCTGTCCCAATCGTACGTCGCCATAGCTATACCAGGCTCCGCTCTTGACCACCAGCTTGTGCTCGACACCGAGGTCGAGAAGCTCGCCGAAACGCGAGATGCCCTCGCCGTAGTCGATGTCGAACTCCGCCTGGCGAAAGGGGGCGGCGCACTTGTTTTTGACCACCTTGACCTTGGCCCGGCTGCCGACCACCTCGTCGCCTTCCTTGATGGCGGCGATGCG
>JAGQSE010000630.1 GCA_020439725.1 Acidobacteriota bacterium | reverse complement strand
CCCTCGGCCCACATCGATCGTCTCGAGCTGATGGACATGCTCGCCGTCAAGGAATGCACCGACCGCCGCTTCCTCCCCGCCCAGTACCGCGACCTCCCCTTGAGCGAGATCAACCACCGCATCGCCGAGCTCCGGCTGCGGGTGGGGGAGTGAGGGCGGGGGTGTTCAGGGTGTGTACGGCCGGCCACATCGGTAACACTTTAGACCGGCGACATGGGTAACACTTTGGGCTCTGGGTTCAAGGTGTCTGCGAGACGACTCACGAGATGAGTCTCTCCCGCTCGTCGTACCGCGCCAACAAGATCGTTGCGAAGACGACGGACCAGATGCCGTCGTCGACCTCTTCGAAGCCGACCCTCTCGCCCGCCAGGGCCTCGCTGAGAAAGTGGCGCTGGCCTTGCCACTTCACCTCGCCGTTCGGACGGACTCTGCGGACCTCGAAGTGGCCGGGGTAGTCCACCTCGGGCACCTGCTGCGGGTAGGGGCGCAGCGAGGCCTGGTAGAGGCTCTGCGGGCATTCCTGGTCCAGAGCTTCGTGGGGACGCTCGTCGTTGTACTCCTGGACGAAGGCATCGAAGCGCGCTTGCTGGCTCTGGAGATCGGCCGCAGGAGGGCGCGCTGTTTCCCGCTTGAGCGTTCGATGCATCCGCTCGTGGGATCCGTTCTGCTCGGGATGTCCTGGCTGGATCCGGTACAGCTCGATGCCCAGCTTCGCAAACCACACGCTCAGCTTCGACAGCCGAAGGAGGCCATGGCTGCCAAACGGTGGCCCGTTGTCGGTGAGGATCCCGTCGGGCAGACCGTACGTCTCGAAGGTCCGCTCGAAGCCAGGACGCGTCTGCTCGATCGAGGTCGACGATTGCCCCTCGCACGCCAGGAGAAACCGGCTGCAACCGTCCGCAATGGTCAGTGGATAACAGTAGCGATGGTCGCCGGTCCGGAACTCGCCCTTGAAGTCGGCCGTCCAGAGCTGGTTCGGCCTCGTCGGCGCCGTCTTCAGGGGCTGCGTGGGCGGCTGAGGTCTGCGGCGCCGACGACGGCGCGGCGCGACCAACCCCGCCTGGCGCAGAATCTCGCCGGCCGTGCTCAGAGCCGGCCACGGCCACGTGGGATGCCGGTTGGACAGGATCCGAAGAAGCTTCTTGGGTCCCCAGGTCGGATGGGCTTGGCGGGCTTCGATGAGGGCCTCGCGAAGCGGCTCTGGGGTCCGCTGCGGGCTGTGATGCGGGGCTCGAGAACGATCCTGAAGGCTCTCGATGCCTCCGTCCACGTAGCGCTCCGCCCACTTGTAGCCGGTCTTGCGGCTCACCCCGTAGCGCTCGCACAGCTCGGTCATCGTGTACCGGCAGCTCCTCAGATCGAAGATGAAACGGGCTCTCTGGTCCATGGGTGTCGTCGTGCTCCACGGCATTGGCAGTCCTCCTCCGATGCCTAGTTTGAGCCACGCGAGTGTTACCCATGTCCCCGGTGCGGTTTGTTACCGATGTCCCCGGTCCGTACCGTGATGTGGTAGCATCTGATGCGTGCGCACCACGATGAACATCGACGACGACGTCCTCTACGCCGTCAAGGAGAGAGCCCGGCGTGAGCGTCGGAGTGCCGGAGAGGTGATCTCGGAGCTGGCGCGGAAGGGCCTTCAGGCTCGTTCCGGCGCGGCAGGAGAGATGGCCAGAGAGATTGCGGAAGGGACTTCCTTCTACGGCTTCGAGCCTCTTCCGCATCGGGGACCTGCGGTTTCGAACGAGCTGATCAACGCGCTCAAGGACGAGGAGCTCGATTGATGCGAGCCTTGCTCGACGTCAACGTGCTGCTGGCGCTCCTCGACACCGACCACACCGACCACCTCGAAGCCCGAGAGTGGTTCGTCGCCAACATCGACCACGGTTGGGCCTCGTGCGCGCTGAC
>JAGQSE010000629.1 GCA_020439725.1 Acidobacteriota bacterium | reverse complement strand
CCCAGTTCGAGGAGCTCGAGACCTTCGCGCGCTTCGGTGCGCGGCTCGACGAAACCACCCGCAACGTCATCGAGCACGGACGGCGCATCCGCGCCTGTTTGATGCAGCCCGAGTTCGCTCCGGTATCGGTCCCGACGCAGATCACCGTCCTCGTCGCCCTGACCGCCGGGCTCTTCGACCCGGTGCCGATCGCTCGGATGACCGAGGCCGAGAGCGCCGTCCACGAGGCGGCGGCCCGGATCCCGGAAGAGCTCCGCGGGCGCCTCGAAGGCGACGCCGTGCTGAGCGACGACGACCGGGCGGCGGTCCTCGAGATCGCCCGCCAGGCCCTGGCCCCCTTCCGGCAGACGCCCGAGACCCAGGCCACGGCGACGACTCCGGAGACCGCTGCTGGCGCCACCACGAGGCGCGCATGAGCGAGACCACGGCGAGCCTGCGACGCAAGATCAAGAGCGCCGGAGACTTGCAGTCCGTCGTCCGGACGATGAAGGCNNTGGCGGCCTCGAGCATCGGCCAGTATGAGCGGTCGGTGCGCGCCCTGGCCGACTACTACCGCGCCGTCGAGCTCGGCTTGAGCGTCTATTCGCGGCTCGCCGAGCCGCTCGACGCGCCCCCGGGCCCAAGACCGCGGAGCGTCGAGCGCACGGTGGGCGCCATCGTCTTCGGTTCCGACCAGGGTCTGGTGGGACCATTCAACGAAGTGGTGGTCGAGCACGCGGTGCGGGCGCTGGCGGCGGTCCCCGGCAGGGCCGAAGTCTGGGCCGTCGGCGAACGGGTCCGCGAACGGCTGGTCGACGCCCGCCTGCCGCTGCTCGAGGTCTTTCCCGTGCCGAGCTCCGTCCAAGCCATCGCACCGCTGGTGGCGGAGCTGCTCGTCCGCAGCGAGACCCGGCAGAGCCAGGGGGAGGAGATCGAGGTCCACGTGTTCCACAACCAACCCACCTCGAGAGGGATCTACACCCCCGTCGGTCAGCGGCTGCTGCCGCTCGACGAGCAATGGCGGCGCAGCCTCTCCGAGGTCCCCTGGCCGACCAAGAATCCGCCCGAGATCCTCGGTGGCACCACCCGGACGCTCCGTGCGCTGATCCGCGAGTATCTCTTCATCTCGCTCTTCCGGGCCTGCGCCGAGTCCCTGGCCAGCGAGAACACCAGCCGCCTGGCGGCCATGGAGCGCGCCGACAACAACATCGACGAGCTGCTCGAGGGCCTCCAGGGCTCCTTCCACCAGCTGCGCCAGAGCACCATCGACGAAGAGCTCTTCGACGTCATCAGTGGTTTCGAAGCGCTGTCGGAGGAACCTTCTCCGCGGCGCAAGACACGCCCCTTCCGACCCCGGGACCCAGCGTCGAGCTAAGAGGACCGCTGCCCGGACCTCGCAATGGGTCTCTCGAACAGCGCATGCTTGCAATCTGCTGGCAGCGACTCTAGGATGCCTGCATGGCTGTTCAGATCACGATCCGAAACGTCCCCGACGAAGTCCGCGATGAGCTGGCCGCCAGAGCCGCCCGCTCCGGAAGATCCATGGAGGCCTACCTTCGAGAGGCCCTCGAGCGGCTCGCTCGTCGCCCGCCAACGGACCAGTGGCTCGCCCAGGTCAGAAAGCGCAAGCAGCTCGCGCCGCGGGACCTGAGCACCGCGACCATCCTGGAGCACCGGGACGCTGACCGAACGTAGCGGATCTCCCTCGATCGTGGTCGACGCTTCGGTGCTGGTCGCCACGCTGTTGAGCTCCGGAGCGGATGGCCTGTGGTGTGAGGAGGTGATCGGTGAAAGCTTCCTGCTCGCCCCTCACCTGGCGATCATCGAAACCCTCGACGTTCTCCGCCGCCTCGAGCTCCGGGGCGAGGTCACCGCGCTCGAGGCCGCCTCGGCGCAGAGCGAGCTCCGCCTCCTCGACGTCGAGCTACTGTCGATCGAGCCCTTTGCGGATCGCATCTGGCAGCTCCGGCACAACCTGACCTGCTACGACGCCTGGTACGTCGCGATCGCCGAGGCTTTCGAATGCCCGCTGGCGACCCTCGATCGGCCGCTCTCGACGGCCGTCGGCCCGCGCTGCGAGATCCGGACCCCTGGCTGACCCCCAGTTCCCTCGCCGGCGATCGAGTTGCTTGCTAGGAGCTACTTCGCGGCTGGCGCTGCGACCCGGTCGAGGAGGGCGAGGAGGGCGTCGTGCTCGGTGACACCGGCGGAGGTGGCGGCGAGGGTGCCGTCGGCGCGGAGCAGGACGAGAGTGGGCAGGCCGTGGACCTTGAGCTTCGACGAGAGGACCTGGGACTCGTCGAGAAGGACCGGGAACTGGCTCGGCTCCTGGCTCAGGCTGGTCTTGACCAGCGCTTCCTCCTCCCCGATGTTGACCGCGAAGACCTCGACCCCCCTTTGCTCGATCGTATCGGCCATCTGGTCGAGGATCTCCCGCTGTTGCCGGCAGGGAATGCACCAGGTGGCCCACAGGTCGAGAAGCACCGGCTTCCCCGCCAGCTCGGAGAGCTTGACCTTGCCGCCTTCGAGGCGGACGAGCTGGATGTCGCCGAGGGAGCCCTGATCCTTCGCCACCGCCGGCGGCGCGCCCAGTCCGAGACAGAGCACGGCGAAGGCGGCCGCCCAGAAGGTCGCGATGGGAAACCGCAGGCCGCGGGGCCACGGCCGGCGGGAGCTGGCAGTCATGATGGGACGCGTCGTTTGCATCGGTCGGGTGCCTCCTGCGAGGCCCCCGACTTTACAGCCGACGCGAGTAGGACGCCAACAGGATGTAGTCCGGGAAGGAAGCATCCCCGTGAGTGCCGTTGGCGATGTCCGGAACGCTGCGCTGGCGGTTGCGCTCGACGGCGACGGGAACCGAGAAGTTCAACGTGTGAGGCCCCTTGGTCCAGCTGATGCTGGGCTCTGCCGACAGGATGTAGCCGGGACGGCGGAAGCCTTCGCTCGAGCCGAAAAGATCGTGCACCGGGATGCCCTCGATCCGTCCGCCGAAGCCGAAGCTCCAGCCGCTGTGCCCCAGCGACAGCTGAACCCCCGCACGGCCGGCGTACTGATCGGCGATCGACATGATTTCCTCGCCGGCCCGCGAGCGGTAGGTCAGGACGCCGCTGTCCCCTTCGGGCTCGATGATGTAGGTGCCCGAAGCGTACAGCGCGAAGGTTCCCGA
>JAGQSE010000628.1 GCA_020439725.1 Acidobacteriota bacterium | reverse complement strand
GATCGAAAGGCCCAGGATCGAAAGGAGACGTCGCGAGGTGGAGCACGGCCGCTCCCACGCCGCGCCAGAACTCCTCGACGGCCGGGGCCAGGGGCTCGGGCCCGAGCACGAGGAGCGCCCGGACACGGTCACAAGGAGGCTTGAGAAGGGACAGCCAGCGGCGGCTCAGGCTGCCTCTCCGAAGCCGCGGGTCGAGACGGCGGTGGAGCTCGCCGAGCTCGGCGGCGGTGCCGTGGAGCAGCGTCGGACGCACCCAGCGGACGGTCTCGATCGCCGGTGTCCGCGCCGCTTCGGGATCGAGGACCAGGGCCGCACCGGTGAGCGCCGCCCAAGTAGCCAGGAGCCGCTGGTAGGGCTCTGCCAGGGAACGGCCGACGACGAGGACGTCGCGACGATCCGCCGAGGGCAGGGGACCGAGGTGGTGCTCGACGGCGGCCAGGAGCTCGTCTTGGGAAAGCCGTCGCGGCACGTCGGGCGCCCCGACCCAGACATCACCGGCCGGACCGGGATCCGCCGCCGCCAGGTCGACAGATTCAAAGGTCCCCGGGGCCGGCGCAGGCTCGAGCCGCGGGAGGCTGGCCACCACCGGATCGGCGGCGCGCTTGGGCAGGCCGACGAGACCGTGACCCAACCGGCCGAGGGCGGTGGCCCCGACGTGCGCCACGAGCTCCGCGGACGGCGGCCAGGTCTCCGGCGCCAGCGGAACCGCCGAGAGTCCGGCGGCGCTGACCGCCAGGTCGAAGGCGAGGACGTCGGGATGCGCGAAGGAGGGGTAGAGGACGGCACCCGCAGCAGGCGGGCGGGCGGTGTTTCCGGCCGGGCGAGGACCCGCTGCGAGCTGCGCCGCGACCTGGCGCCAGGAGCGCCAGCGCCAATCGAGCTCGGGACGGTAGAAGAGCCAGGGCTGCTCGGGAGAACGCCGAGCGTGGCCTACGATCGCGGCGACGGTGGAGCCGGGGCTCAACCGGCGGCCTTCTCCAGCACCTTGGTCATCTTCTGGCGGATGATCGGCTGCATCAGGCTCGCCGGTGGCCGGAGGGTGGCGACGGCGACCAGTCTGCCCGCTTCGAGGATGACCGTGCCCTCGGCGCCGGGTCCGGACAGCTTGAGGATGTCCGCCTCCCAGGTCCAGCGCATCATGCCGCCGGGAAACTCCTGGCGCAGCGCGGCTTCGAGGTCGGTGCGGAGGTCGTCCATCGACGCCTTCGAGGTGGCGGCTTCGAGGTTCATGTCGGCCATGGCGCGCAAGGTACCACAGGCGGCACCCCCCGAACAGACGCTTTGGGGACCCGGCGGGTCTCCCCTGCTCCGCTGCCGAGCCTCTACAATCACCGGCATGAAGATCCACCTGGTCGACGGTACCTACGAGCTTTTCCGCGCCTTCTACGGACCGCCACCGCGGCAGGCTCCCGACGGCACCGAGATCGGCGCCGCCCGCGGGCTGCTGCTGAGCCTCCACGCGTTGCTTCGCGAGCCCGGGGTGACGCATGCGGCGGTGGCCTTCGACACCGTGATCGAATCCTTTCGCAACGAGCTCTTCGCCGGCTACAAGACCGGCGAGGGTATCGACCCCCTGCTCCACGCCCAGTTCCCCCTGGCGGAGCGCGCCACCGCCGCCCTCGGCGTCGTGGTCTGGCCCATGCGCGACTTCGAAGCCGACGACGCCCTGGCCACCGCCGCGGCGCGCTTCGCAGACGGGGATGACGTCGAGCAGGTGGTGCTGTGCTCGCCGGACAAGGACCTGGCGCAATGCGTGCACGGCGAGCGCGTGGTCTGTCTCGACCGCCGCCGCGAGACCCTGCTCGACGAGGACGGCGTCCGGGCCAAGCACGGTGTCGACCCCGAGTCGATCCCCGATCTACTGGCGCTGACCGGCGACACCGCCGACGGCATTCCGGGCCTCCCCGGCTGGGGAGCCAAATCGAGCGCCACCGTCCTCGCCCACTACCGCCATCTCGAGGCGATTCCCGACGATCCCGAAGAGTGGCCGGTCAAGGTACGTGGCGCCTCCCGCCTCGCCGCCACCCTCGCCGAACGCCGCGCCGACGCCACCCTCTACCGCCGCCTCGCCACCCTCCGCACCGACGTGCCGCTCGCTGAAGACCAAGCCGATCTCCGCTGGCAAGGCGCCGACCGCCAAGCCCTCGAAGCCCTCGCCACCGAGTGGGGCGACCCGGGGCTGGTCGAGCGGATCGGAACCTTCCAAAAGTAGGGTGCGCGCGAGCGCACCGTGCTGACACCCCCACTCTCTCGTTCCCACGGTCCACCGTGGGAACCAGTTCGCGACGCTCCAACGTCGTTCCTCCACGGGGAAAACGCACGAAAACTGGGGACACGATACCTATTAGAAAAAGGGGGACACGATACCCTTCTGCTCAAACCCTTGAGCAGAAAGGGCAAAACCGAGTTTCGTATCGTGTCCCCGTATTTTCGCCCAGGTCAGGACGTAGGGTGCGCGCTAGCGCACCGTCGCAACGCAGGCCCTCGTTGGAAAGGAGGCGCTCGAAGGAAGGAAAGTCAGTCCGTGAGAGAGCGTTCGCGTGACCGCTCGGGATCGGGCTCTGCGGGCGGCCGGAGGCCGTCCTCGAGTCCCGATGCCCTCGCGCATACCGGGAGTGGCTGGAGGGCGACCTTGCAGAGGCTGGCGGGAGAGGGCAACGGCTCGCCGCGAGCTGAGCATGGTGCGCAGGCGCACCCTACCCTCTGGAGCATGAGCACAAGAGACTTGAGGGCGCCAACGCACCGCGCCACCCGCTCAGTACGGCATGTCCTCCTCTTCCATCCCGAAGTGGTGTCCTAGTTCGTGGACGAGGGTGTCCCTCACTTCGCGCAGCACCTCGCGCCGGGTGGTGCAGACGCGGAGGATGGGGCCGCGGTAGAGGACGACACGGTCGGGGAGATCACCGTAGAACCCGTCGCGTTCGGTGAGGGGCACGCCGAGATAGAGACCGAGTAGGTCGTCTTCCTTGGGATCGAGACCCACCGACTCGAGATCCTCGGCGCTGGGCTCGTCCTCGACCATCACCGCGACGTTGTCGAGGAGCTCGGCGAACTCTTCGGGAAGACCGTCGAGAGCCTTCTCGACCAGCGTCTCGAACTCGTGGCGCGACATGCGCATCACGGCGTAGGCCCTCCCGCGGGGGCGGCGGCTACCGCCCGGCGCGCCTCGGCTAGAGCCGGCAGGTCGTCGTCGGCCTGCTGCCAGAAGCCGAGGAGCTGGCGGTACTGGGCCGCCGCCGCGACCGCATCGCCCTGGGCGGTGGCGGCGCGCGCCATGCCGAGAAGCGCCGCGACGCGGTTGGGAGCCCGCTCCAACGAGCGTTGGTAGGCCTCGACGGCCTCGGCCGGCCGGTCCGCGGCGAGGAGCAGATCGCCGAGCAGCTCGTAGGACGGCTGCAGCGTCTCCGGCGGACCGGCGGACGGATCGGTGGTGTCCTCCAAGGCCACCGCCTCGCGGGCCTTGCCGAGCGCCGCCTCGAGCCGGCCGGCGGCGAGCTCGGTGGCCGCCTCCGCCTCGCGAGCCATGATCGCCAGCAGCCGTTCGAGATAGCGGTTACCTTCGACCTCCCGGGCGGCGCGGAGCTCCTCGAGCCTGCGGGCGGCGGCGCCCGCGGCGGCCTCGTCGCGCCGGTCCGCCGCTGCCAGGGCCAGGGCCAGCCGCATCGACGCCTCGGTGTAGGGATCGCCACCGGCCTCGACGTCCGACGCCGCCGGCACCTTCGACCACTGGCGGCTCTCGATCAGGTAGCGGGCCCGCATCCATCGAGCCTCGGTGGTGACCATCGAGTCGCCGGTCTGATCAGCCGCCTGCTGCGCCAGCCGCACGCACTCCTCCGCCTCGGCCCGGCGGCCGAGCTGGAGATAGCCGTAGGACAGCCACGACAGGCTGTGGAAGTCGCGCTCCGTGGGCGACAGGCCACGGCGCTTCACCCAGGCGAGGGAGGCCAGATACGAGGCCTCGTTGGACTCCACCATCTTCGGCCACAGCCCCAGCTGGAGGAAGATGTGGCCGGGCATGTGGAGGGCGTGGGACGAGCCAGGCGCGACGTCGGCGTAGACCAGTGCGGCGCGCAGCCCCAGCGGCGCGTGAATCGGATCGTCGTAGGCGTGGATCATGTAGTGGAGGACGCCGGGGTGCCGCGGCTGGGCATCCATCAGACGCTCGAGGATGGCCGCGGCGCGCATCCGCTGCCGGATCCCGGCGAGTCCCGGTTGCTGGTCCGCGAGCAGCGCCAGAGCGTAGAACGCCGACGCCTCGAAGTCGTCCGGATAGGCGTTGGCCAGCCGCAACATGCGCTCGGCGTAGGCGTGGCGTCGCGCCGGGCGGCTAGACTCTTCGCCGAACAGCACCTCCGCTGCCGCCAGCCACTCCCGCTCGCGCTGGGTCGGCGCCTTGATCGAACGCTCCGCGGCGGTCGGCGCCAGACGGTCGAGAGCGGCGCGAGCGGCCTCGGCGTCCTGACCGTCCCACAACGGCTGGTCGTAGGTCATGGCCTCGCCCCAGTAGGCGAGGGCAAAGCTCGGATCGGCGGCCTGGGCCTCGCGGAAGAGGATCCTGGCCTCGCCGTACCAGAAGCTGTGGAGCGCCGCGACGCCTTGGAGGAACGAGTCCTGCGCCGCCGAGGCACCCGAGTTGTCGAAGCGCACGCGCCCGAGCTCGGCGTACTGCGCGACCGCCGGAGCCGCAAGGGCGAGCCAGACGCCAGTGGCGAGGAGCCAGGCGCCGCCGGTGGGGCGGAGCAGGCGACGGCAGCGGCGACGGGGCGCTCGGTTGGTTCGTAGAAAAACGGGATCGGGCATGGCTGGCACCTTTCTCGAGGAGCCCGATTATAGAGTTCCCACCCCGGAGGACCGGCGGCCGGGCGGCGCTCCGACCCATGGCTGCTGATAGGCTGAAGACCGTGAATTCCCCCGCTCTCAAACCACGCAAACCGCTTCTCACCCGCTGGATGGTGCAGCTCCGGCGAACGCTCATCACCGGCCTCTTGATCCTCGCGCCGGTGGCGCTGACGATCTACGTCCTCGTGCTGCTGTTCCAGATCATGGACGGCATGTTCGCATGGGCGGTGCAGCACTCCTTGGGTCTCGACCGCCGGCTGCCGGGGGTCGGCATCCTGCTCACGCTGATGGTGGTGCTGGTCCTCGGCTGGTTGTCGAGCAACGTCTTCGGCCGTCGCCTCATCGTGCTCTTCGAAAAAATCCTGGCGCGGATCCCAGTCGCCAAGACCGTCTACGCCAGCACCAAGGGCATCGTCGAGGCGGTGTCGCAAAGCCAGACCGAGGCCTTCAAACGCGTGGTGATGATCGAGTACCCACGTCGCGGGCTCTTCTCGATCGCCTTCGTGACCAGCAACGCACGCTGGGGCGACCTCCACCCGGAGACCTCGGACCTGCTCCTGGTCTTCCTACCGACCACGCCCAACCCGACCAGCGGCTATCTGCTGCTGGTGCCGCGAGAGCAGGCCACCGACCTGCCCATCACCATCGAGGAAGGGGTGCGGATGGTGATCTCCGGGGGCATCCTGATGCCCAAGCTCCGCCCGGGAGGGCCCGGTAGACCCCAGGCCGTGCCCAAGACCGACGTGCCGACCGGGATCGCGGCACCGTGAGCCAGCTCGACCCCGTCACCCGCCGCGTGCCGCGCTGGTACGGATCTCGCACGGTCGTTTTCGTTCCGACCACGGCCGCCCGCCGTGTTCCTCGCTCTCCGGGAGGTATCGATCCATGATCCGCCGTGCCACGGTCTCGGTCCTTGCCGCCTTCCTGATCGCCGGCCCGCCCCTCGCCCAGGCGCAGACCCCGGGATCGGCCCAACCGCAGACTCCGCCGCCGGGGGCGGCCCAAGGCTCCGCCGACGCCCAGGAGATCAGCAACGCCGACCTCTACGACCGCAGCCTCGAGGCGGCCTACGAGGCGATCCAGTATTACGGCGCCTGGGACGACCGGACGGAACGCGAGCGGGTGATGCGCATCGGGTACGAGCTCGCCAGCAAGGCGCGCTTCGACGACTTCCCCTTCACCTTCTACCTGGTCGACATGCCGGTGCCCAACGCCTTCGCGCTCCCCGGCGGTCAGGTCTTCGTCGCCCGCAGCATGCTCGAGCTGGGGCTCGACGACGACATGCTGGCCTGTCTTCTGGGCCACGAGATCGCCCACGTCGTCCACCGTCACGGCACCCGCATGCAGAAGCGCGCGACGCTCCTGTCGGCGCTGTCCTCGGCACTGATCATCGGCGCCGTCGCCGCCAGCAAGAACACCAACCGCCAGCGCGACTACGACCCCTACAGCCTGTACGGCAACACCAGCACCGGCAGCGGCAACATGGTCGAGGGCGCCATCGCCACCTCGATGCTGGTCAGCCAGCTGCTGCTCCTGTCCTACAGTCGCGAGTTCGAGACCGAGGCCGACGACGAGGGCCAGCGGCTGGCCGCCGCCGCCGGCTACGACCCCCAGGGCGCCAACCGGCTGTGGCAGAAGATGCTCGACCGCATCCCGCTCAACAAGACCTACGGCTACTGGCGGACGCACCCCTTCGAGGACAGCCGGCTGCGCGCCGCCGAAGAACGAGCCAAGTACCTCAAGGTACAACCCGAGGTCGATCCCGCGGCGTACCGGCAGGCGACCCAGGCGCTCCTCGTCTCCTTCACCGATCGGCCCAAGCTCAAGCCCGAGATCGCCAACTGGCTCAAGGACTCGGCCATCGACACCTGGCCGCAGGGAACGGTGGCCGAGACGCTCCGCACCGAGCGGCTCGACCGCCTGCGCGACGAGGTGCTGGCGCAGGATCCGTTGAAGCGCGACTACGGCAAGGTGCTCGCCGCCTACCACAAGGAGATCGACACGGTGGCGGAGCTGACCCCGGACAGCTCCTTCCTGACCGCGACCCGGCAGCAAGTGGCCGATCTCGAGAAACAACGGGACGAGCTCTACCCGGAGGCCCAGAAGGTGCTCGAGGACGGCGTCCCACAGACGCCCTTCCTCGAGACCTTCCTGAGCAACTACCCGGACGCGCCGGAGGCCGCGTCGGTGGCGCTGGCGCTGGGGGACGCCTACAGCCGGCTACGCCAGACGACGCCGGCGGTCGAGGAGTACCTGCTCGCCTGGCGCAAGGCACCGGAGGCTCCCGAAGGCAAGAAGGCCCGTGCCGGCCTGCGCAATCTCGCCCCCTTCCTCGAGGAGCTGAGCGCGCTCCAAAAGCTGGCGCAGATGGAGGACGATCCGGAGTTGCAACAGGTGGCGAGCGAGCGCCTCAAGACGATGGTGACGTCGTACAAGGAGCTGGCGAACGGCGCCGAGTACCTCAAGAAGTTCCCCCAGGGGGAGCACAGCGACGCGGTCCTCGAGCGGCTCAACGCCCTCGCCGACAAGCTGCTGACCGAGGTGATCGTGTATCAGGGGGTGGGGGACAACGCCAAGGCCCTCGAGCGCATCCACCAGATCATCACCTATGCACCGCTCTCCCCGGCGGCGGAGCAGCTGCGGGACCAGGCCACGTTCAGCTAGCACGTTCAGCTAGCACATTCAGCTAGGAAGGCGGCCGCCAGGATGGCGGCTGGACCGTCGGTAGCCAGGGCCGCGCGGCAAGGGCTGCCGGCGACCCTGGCGGTACGGTGAGCACCCCGGGACGCTCGATCCTCGCGAGCGGTGACCCGGAGCGGAGGTTGCCTACTGGTTTTCCGGCTGGCTTGGCGGGCGGACGTCGGAGCCGCTGGGATCGGGATCGATGCCCCGGGTCCACTCACCCGAAGGGATCGCCTTGGCGTGGATCGAGAGGTCCGCGGTCCGGCCGAGATCCGCCCAGTTGACGGGCGCCACGGCAATGAAGGCAAGCACCAGGAATAGACCGACAAAGTTCAAGCGATTCATGGAATCCCCTCCCAGGCGGCATCTAGAACCCACCGAGCTTCGGTGGTCCCGTCCGCAAGCACATACCCTATTGCAAATGAGAGAGAAATGCAGGGGTACGTACCCTCGAAACAGAAGTTTTTCGCCCGAATCGGCGTGCCAAGCCGCCGGATCCGGACCGACGCCCGTCTCCGGCGGCCGCCAGACACCCCGAGCAGCCGTCGCGGCCACCGGCGCGCGGCCGATCGCCGCCGCTGCCCTCCTCCCCTTGCGACAGGCCTCCTAGTAGTAGGCCCGCGACGAGACCAGGGTGACGTCGGTCAGGGGACCATAGGGGTTGGCCATCGAACCCGACGGACGAGCCGGCACCGTGTCGTCGATGGCGGGTAGACCGAAAGTCTGGTCCACCAACCGCAGCTCGAGGGGCTGTTGCTGGTCGAGCTCGAAGGTGAGCTCCACCGGTTCCCCCGTGGCACCGAGATAGCGCAGCAGCCAGCGCCCGCCGTCGTTTGCGGACAGCCCGCCCACCCCGAAATCCCAGCGGCGGCCGTCGATGGTCAGAGTCTCGATGCGCGCCAGGGTCTCGACCTTGAGGTAGAAGGCTCCCGCCCCGCGCTCGGAACGCAGACGCACCACGATGCGGTAGGGGTCGGTCTCCTCGCTTCGCTCGACCAGCTCGACCTGCGGTGGCGACAGCGGCAGAGCCGGCGCCGGACCGACGAGGAAGCCCCGCCGCGGCGGCCACGGCTCGAAGCCGTCGAGAGGCATCCGTTGCGGATCCTCGCCGAGGTACCCTTCGGTCCAGGCGTCGGCATGGCCGTAGCTGAACCACCACGCCTCCCCGTTCTGCGCATCGAGACCATAAAGCAGCGAATCCGTCCGGGGATCCTCGGCGGTGCCCGCGGTGGCGGTCATCGCCGCCCAGCCGAGGATTCCAAGCCCCGCGAGCAGCAGCGCCACCGGCGGCAGGAGCTTGAACCGGCGGGCGGCGAGGCTCCACAACGGGGTGGTGAGGGCCAGCCCGAGGGCCACCAGGATCCCCATCACCGCCGCGACGCTCACCCCCAAGCCCTCGAAGAGCGCGGCCAGCAACGGGGGTAGCAGAAGCAGCACCGGAAGGGCGGCGAGGCTCGCCACCACCAGACCGATCCAGCCGGAGGCCGCGCTCTCGTCCCGGCTCACCAGCCAGGCGAGACCGGCGAGGGCGAACACCGTAGGCCACAGGAAGACGTAGCTCACCCCGGGCACCAGCACCGAGGTCGCCGCCGTCGCCACCAGCCAGACGAGCGCCGCACCGGCGGTGAACCCGGCCTCTCCGCCGCGCCGCGTGAGCAACCGGCAGACCAGCCAGCCGAGGCCGGTGCCGAGCAGGGCGAAGCCCCACAGGTAGGCGACCAGGTCGTAGGTCTGCCCCGGCACCAGCCAGCGGAAATCGGAATCGAGGGCAAAGACCTGCTGCCAGAGCAGATGCGCGATGCCGGCGCAGACCAGCGCCGCGAGAAGCGTGCCGCCAAAGCCCGCCAGCACCGAAGCGGGGCTCAGACGGTGTCGACGGAAGCCGAGGAAGAGCACGGCCAGGAAGAGCACAGCCGCGACCACCGCCAACGGCAGGGCCCACGCGACGGGGTACACCACCAGCCAGCCACCGACGGGGTTGAAGAAGATCGCGTCGTCGCCACCGCGCGCCTGGCTCAGGTCGGCGGCCGAGAAGGCGCGGATCAGGCTCATGAGGTACGAGCCCTGGTGCTGCACGCTCGCCGGGTCGAGGGCGTCGGCGGTGTCGAGGGCCGAGTGGTAGTGGGGAAAGCCCTCGATGAAGGCGAAGTCCATGCCGGGCGTGCCCGCGCGCAGGAAGGCGGTCAGGTCGGTGTCGTTGGGCAGCCGCTTGTAGGCCTCGTAGTAGACCGAGCTGGCCACCGGTTCCGGCGCCGCGGCGGCCAGCTGCTCGATGAGCCACCGGTTGCCGCCGCTGGTCCGGAACATCCGCACCGGGCCGTGGTTGCCCCGCGCCTCGAAGTTGAGGACCAGGCCCACCTCGGACATCCAGGGGTGGTGACGGGTGAAGCCGAAGGCTCCCGACAGCCCCACCTCCTCCGCGTCGGTGAACAGGATCAGCACGTCGTGGGGCAGCGCCTCCCCGGCGCGGATGGCGCGGATCGACTCGAGGATCGCGGCCACCGACGAGGCGTCGTCGGCGGCTCCGGGGCCGGTGGGCACCGAGTCGTAGTGCGCCATGACCAGCAGGGATTTGGCGGCGGGGCCCGAGGCGCCGGGAAGCCGGACGAAGATGTTGCGCGCTCGGACGGCGTTGATCTCGACGCCCCACAGATCACCGTCGAGGACCGTGTCTTCATCCACCTCGGGTTCGAGACCCAGTTTGCGCAGCTCCGAGAGGATGTACTCTCGGGCCAGGGCGTGGGCCGGAGAGCCGGTCGGCCGGGGCTCCTCCGACAAAGCCCGGACGTGCTCCATGGCCCGCGCCGCGGAAAACACCTCCTGTGGAGCGTCCGCGGGAAGCGGAGCCGGCGACGGGTCCGAGCTCCGCAGGGAGACCAGCACCACCAGGACCACGACGACCAGAGCCGCCAGGGCCGTGACCAGCCCCGGCGTCGCGTCGCCGGCCTGGTTGCGTCGTCCGTGTCGTCGGGGACTCGTGTCGTCACGCATCGGGCACCTCCGGGAAAAGAAAACTCATATCGATCATCGAGATCCCCGCGGCATCGTCGCGGGATCAGCTCGCCCGCGCCGCCACGGCGAAGGGGGCGAGGAGCCGTTCGAGGTCGAGCAGCACCATCGGCCGGTCTCCGACGTCGGCAACGGCCAACGCCGCGCCCAGCTCCTCCTCACCGAGCTCGTCCGGGGGCGCACTGCGTTCGCTGGCGCGGACCGGCACCATGTGCTCGACCGCATCGACCAGCAGCCCCACGGGACCGGCCGCCGAGAGTGTCACGAGAATGCGGTCCTGGGAGCCGATGGCCTTGGCTTCGAAGCCGAGCCGCTGGCGCAGATCGACCAGGGGCAGGACGCGACCGCGCATGTTGGTGACGCCGCGGATGGCGTGAGGAGCGTGGGGAACGCGGGTGACCACGCCGGCACGCAGCACCTCCTGGATGCGCAGCACCGGCAGGGCGTACCGCCGCTCCGCGATGCGGAACACCACCCAGAGCTCCGAGGCCTCGTCTTCGGTGTCGGCGCCGAGCCCTGCTTCGAGCTCGAGATCGTCCGCCTCGCCTCCGACCTCGAAGGGCGCGAATCCCGGGGTCTCCGAGAGCCCAGGCACCTGCGGCGCCGCCTCGGCCGCCCGCTCCTCGACCGTCTTCTTCCTGCCGTCGGACCGCTTGCGGACCCGACGCCGCGGCTCCTCGCTCATCCTCGTCCCTCCTCCCCGACGATCGGAAGCCGAACCCGGGGCGGGTGGCTGGCGACCCCGGACGGCCATCGATCACGGGCAAGCTCCAAGGCTATCAAGACGGCGCGCCGGACTCGCCCAGGAGGTGGCGCAGCCGTGGTCCCAGGCGTTCGAGGGAGGACTCCTCGAGCACCGCGTGGAGGTTCGCCGCCGCCCGCGGCATGCCGTGGACGACACAGCTGGCGGCATCCTGACCGAGGGTCCACCCCCCGGCCTTGCGCACCTGCAGCATGCCGGCGGCGCCGTCGCTGCCCATCCCCGTGAGCAGCACCGCCAGCGTCCGCTTGCCGGCGACCTCCGCCGCCGAATCGAAGAGGATGTCGACGGAAGGCCGATGACTGACCTGGGACGGCTCCGCGTCGAGCCGGGCGACCAGCATCTCGCCGCTGCGGGCGAGGCGCAGGTGCCTGCCCGCCGGGGCGATGTAGACGGTGCCGGGCAGCAGCGTCTCGCCGTCCTCGGCCTCGCGGACGTGGAGCGGCAGATGCGTGTTGAGCCGCTCGGCGAAGGCGCGGGTGAAGCCCGCGGGCATGTGCTGGACGATGACCACCGGCACCCGCACCAGCGAGCCCAGATCCTCGAGCACCCGCTGGATGGTGGGAGGACCGCCGGTCGACGCGCCGACCACCACCACCTCGAAGCGGGCCGCGGGATCGACGGTGGCTGGAGGCTCGGCCTTGGTCCCACGGCTCCGAGCCGCCGCCGGCGAGCGCACCGCGGTCTTGCCGCGGCTCGACGTCGTCCCGGACCGCTCCCGCGCCGGCGCCGGCCCGGTCTCTCTCCGGGGTCGCGGGCTGACGCCGCGCAGCTGCAGGAGCTTCTGGACGATGACCCCGCGCAACGCCTCGAAATCGACCAGCGAGTACTGCTGCTTGTCGATGAAGTCGGTGGCACCGCGGTGCAGCGCCTCGATGGTCAGCGGCGCGTCCTTGGCCGAGTGGGTCGAGAGGATGATCACCGGCGTCGGCCGCCGGCTCATGATGTGGTCGAGGGTCTGCAGCCCGCCCATGCCGGGCATCGAGAGATCGAGGGTGATGGCGTCGGGACGCCATTCGTCGAGATGCGTGACCAGCTCCTCGCCGGTCGACGCCTGGGCGACGATCTCGATGCGGTCGTCGGCTTCGAGCATGCGGCTGATGGCACGCCGCACGAAGCTCGAATCGTCGACCACGACGACCCGCAACGGGCCGCCGCTCATCGCGGGTTCCTCCGGTAGGCGATGCACCGGTCGAGACGCAAGGTCTCGAAGTGGGGCGACAGCCCGATGATCGACTCCGAGTGACCGAGGAAGAGGATGCCACCGGGGCGAAGCGCGCGGGCGAAGTTCTCGATGGCCCGGTGGAGCGCGACGTCGGAGAAGTAGATCAGGACGTTGCGGCAGAAGAGAGCGTCGTAGGAGCCCTGGGGGTTGAACGAGGCCGGGTCGACGATGTTGCCGCGCCGGAACCGCACACCTTCGCGGAAGGGCTCCTTGAGCACGAAGCGATCCTCGGCGGGGCGGCGGAAGAAATAGCCCGTACGCTCGGGATCGAGGGTGCGCAGCGAGCGCGGCTGGTACTCGCCGGCCTCGGCCAGCGCCAGGCGGTCGGTGTCGATGTCGAAGGCCTCGACCTGGACCTCGGTGGTGCCCAGGCGAAAGCGGTTCTGACGGGCATAGATGGCCAGCGTGTAGGGCTCCTCCCCGGAGGAGCAGCCCGCGGAGAGGAGCCGCAGCTTCCCCGGATGCGCGGGCGCTTCGAGGAGCCCCGGCAAGGCGACGTCGAAGAGCGCGTCGAACTGCGCCTTCTCACGGAAGAAATAGGTCTCGTTGTTGGTGACGCGGCGGACCAGGTGGTCGCGTTCCTCACCCAGCTCGCATTGCAGCTTCAGGTAGTAGTCGAGGAAACGCCGCAGCCGCAGGTCGCGCAGCCGCGGCTCGAGCCGCGACTGGAGGATCTGCCGCTTGCCGTCCGGAAAGTGCAGCCCGAACTCCCGTGACAGCACCTCGTTGAACAACGCCTGCTCTTCGCGCGTCATCGGCGCGATCTCTTGGCTCACCGAGGCTCGCCCTCCGGCTCGAGGAGCGCCAGCGCCCGCTGGGCGACGATGGAGGCCGGGTCGGCGGCGAGCTGGACCAGGGCGGCGAGGTTCTTCGGTCGTTGGAAGCGCCCCAGGACCTCGGCGCAGGCCAGGCGTACGTACCAGTCCGGATGCCCGACGGCGTCGCGGAAGAAGCCGTCGTCCTCTTCCGTCGCGCACAGCGACAAGGCCTTGTAGGCGATGCGCGAGGTGACCTCGCCGTCCTCTTCCGCCACCTGGCGCAGGGCCCGGCGCACGCGAGGACCGCCGATGCGGCCGAGGCTCTCGAGGACCACGGGCCGATAGTGGCTGTCGCGGTCTTCGAGCAGGGCGAGGAGCGTCGGGATGCTCTCGCGGTCCCCGAGCTCGCCCATGGCGCGGATCAGCTCGGGGCCGGCGTTGTCCTCGAGCAGGGAGCGCAGCGCGGGCAAGAGCTGGCGCTGGCCGGCCTCGACCGCCACCTCGGCGGCGAGGGGCCCGTAGTCGGCAGGGTTCTCCGCCATCCACTCGGGCCACGGCAGGAGGCGCATCACCGGCGCCCGGTCGGTGAGCTGGGCGACCGCGGCGAGCC
>JAGQSE010000627.1:984-1537 GCA_020439725.1 Acidobacteriota bacterium | reverse complement strand
CGCGGGCCGACCTGTCATCGTGGCACCCGCTCGTGTTTCGAGCCCAACGCCGCGGAGCTCGAGCTGGGCTGGCTGCGACGAGTCCTCGAGACCCGCCGCGACGCCGATCCCGAGACCAGCTACACCGCTCGGCTCCTGGCTCGAGGGCTGCCGCGAGTGGCGCAGAAGGTGGGGGAGGAGGCGGTCGAGACCGTGATCGCCGCCCTCGACCCGGCGGCGGGGACGGAGACCGTCGTCTCCGAGACGGCGGATCTGCTCTACCACCTGTCGCTCCTCCTCCTGGCCCGGGGGGTCGATGCTTCGGCGGTGGCCGAAGAGCTCCGCCGACGTCATCGCGACGCCAGGCCGGCGGAGGAGGCGCCGTGACCGGGCCCCGCAGAGCGATCCCGCACACCCGCGAGTTCCTCGCCGACAGCCTGACGCCCCTCGGCGTCTACCGCCGGCTGGCCCGCACCTCGCCGAGCCGTTTCCTCTTCGAGAGCGTCACCGGCGGGGAGCAGGTGTCGCGCTTCAGCTTCCTCGGCGCGGCGCCCCGCGAGCTCTACCGTCTCTA
>JAGQSE010000627.1:0-936 GCA_020439725.1 Acidobacteriota bacterium | reverse complement strand
GAGGCGCTCCGGCGGGTGCTCGGGGCGGTGCGCTCGGAGCCGTCGCCGGTACCCTTCACCGGTGGCTTCGTCGGCTACTTCGGGTACGACCTGGTGCGCATGGTGGAGCGGCTCCCGGATCGCCCGGCCGACCCCTTCGAGCTGCCGGTGGCGCTCCTGGCGCGCATCGATACGCTGGTGGTCTTCGATCACGCGCAGCAGCGGGTGCTGGCCCTGTCCAACGAGATCGAGGGCGAGGTCGGCGTCGGCGAGGCCGAGGCCCATCTCGAGACCTTGGCCGAGCTCCTGACCCGGTCGGGGGGCTCGGGGGCGGTGCCGGTGCCGGCGCAGCGGCCGCCGGCGGCGCGCGCACGGGTGAGCCTCGACGGCGCTTCCTTCCAGGCGGCGGTGCGGCGGGCCAAGGAGTACATCGGCGCCGGCGACATCTTCCAGGTGGTGCTCGCGCGGCGCTTCACCCTCGATGGTGCACCGGCGCCGCTGGCGCTCTATCGCGCGCTGCGTATGGTCAATCCGAGCCCCTACATGGTCCTTCTCGAGACCCCCGACGTGGCGCTGGTGGGCGCCTCGCCGGAGATGCTGGTGCGCAAGGCCGGACACCGCATCGAGACCCGGCCCATCGCCGGTACCCGGCCCCGGGGCGCCGACGCCGACGGCGATCGCGCGCTGGCGGCGGACCTCCTGGCGGACCCCAAGGAACGGGCCGAGCACGTCATGCTGGTCGACCTGGGGCGCAACGACCTGGGCAAGGTGGGGCGACCCGGAAGCGTCCAGGTCGGCTCGTTCATGGAGGTCGAGCGCTACAGCCATGTCATGCACATGGTCTCCGACGTCGAGGCCGAGCTGGCGCCGGGGAAGGACGGTCTCGACGCCCTGCTCGCCTGCTTCCCCGCCGGCACCCTGTCGGGGGCGCCCAAGATCCGCGCCATGGAGATCATC
>JAGQSE010000626.1:2661-4454 GCA_020439725.1 Acidobacteriota bacterium | reverse complement strand
CGGCGATCGACGTAGAGCAGCGCGGCGACGGCGTCGAAGGGGGTCTCGAACCGCCGCAGGTTGAGCAATGCGGCGGTTGCGTGGTACTCGAAGTCGATGACCGCAGGGCCGAGGAGCTCGACGTCGCCGTGACGCCGGAGCACCCCGGCGGCGATGTTCGCCAGCTGGGCGTACTCCCGCGGATTCCAGATCCCCCACTTCGAGCGGTTGACCGCCTGCCCCACCTGGAAGCTCCGGCCATAGGGTAGAAAGCGCTCGGCGAGGGTCTCGATCGACCGCCGCCACCGTTCCGGGTCCTTGACCAGCTCACGGTTCTGCGGCAGCGAGTAGACCACGTCGATGCCGCGCTCCGAGAGCGCCCGGGCCAGCTCCTCCTCGTCGTCGTGCTCGTCCTGCCAGGGGTGGAGGCGGAGCAGCGCGTGGCGGACGCCGAGGTCGTCGACGGCGGCCAGCAGCGCCGCCGGGTCCTCGGGATGGGGGCGGAGCCCGACGCCGAAGGCGCCGAAGGGCGCCGGCCGGGTGTAGAGCTCGCGCTGGAGTCGGCGGTAGCGGCGCCAGATCCTCGGTACGGCACCGCCCAGGGCGGCGAAGGCCTCGGCGTGGCCGCCGGCGTCGGCGAGGCGGACCATCAGCTTTTCCAGCCGGCCGGCGTGCTGGTGCGGCTGGTCCGAAAGACGGTCCCAGACGATCTTGTCCCGCGCCGAGGCGTGCTCCGGCGGTGGCGGGATGTGGGCGTGGGAGGTGCGCACCTTGAGCAGCTCGCGAAGCCCCCGGAAACCACCGCGCAGGCTCTTCTTGGTCTCGATCTTGCGCAGGAAGCCGTGATGATACAGGCGGTAGAGCCAGCGTTTCGCGCCCGACAGCTCCTCGCCCCAGTAGGCGCGGAGCAGCGCCTCCTGGTCCTCGGGCCGGAAGATCGCCAACCGGCAGAGATCGCGGGTGCGCTCTGACAACGACAGGCGTCGGAGGCACCGGGCGCGGTTCAGGTCGACGATGAAGAGGTCGGGGACCCGGGGCCCCGGGGCGTCGGCGTCGAGCCGGAGCAGGACGTTGCCGATGGACAGGTCGCGATGCCACAACCCGGCCTCGTGCATGCGCCGGAGGAGCCGGCCGAGGGCGTCGAGGAAACCCGGGTAGTCGACCGTCGGGAAGTCGTCGGCGACCCGGTTCTGGTTGGCGGCGCGAAACAGATAGCGGGCCTCGGTGACTTCGCCCAGATAGCGGGTGATGAAGAAGGAGGGACCGTCGGCGCGTCGCGACTCGAGCCACATCACGGGCTCGGCGGTGGGTACCCCGGCCTCGGCGAAACGCCATGCCATGCGCCAGGAGAGCTCCGCCTTGCTACCGCGAAGCCGTCGCCGGAGCGACGCCTTCCGACCCTGGTTGCGGAACTGCTTGACCACCACGTCGACGGCGCCGCCGGCGGTGCCGAGACGGGTGCGATAGAGGTAGTTGCGCCCCCAGTGGAGGGTCTCGACGGCGGACGCCGGATCGACCAGGTGAGCAGCCTGAGCTTCGGCGTCGGTGAGCTCGTAACGTGCTGCGACCTCACCGGTGAAGGCCGCGAGGTCGAGCTCCCGGCGAGGGCCGTCGGCGGTCGCGTCGCCGTGGCCGGCGGCGCCGTCCGAACGAGGGGAAGCTTCGCTCACCACCAGGTCCCTGGGTCAGAGCTCCGACAGGTCATATTGCTCGTGATGGAGCTCGGCGTCGCTTTGCACCAGGACCTCGACCCCGAGTCGCTGGCGTAGCTCGTCGAGGATCGGCCGTTCGTCCCGCTCGAGGGCCTGGGCGAC
>JAGQSE010000626.1:0-2480 GCA_020439725.1 Acidobacteriota bacterium | reverse complement strand
AGGCCGAACTCGGAGATCGACAGCACCCGGTTCTTGGTCCGGTCCTTGGCCAGCTCCTGCTCGAGGGCGTTGAAGACCTTCTGGCGGTTCTCCTCCTCCGCCATGTCGATCAGGTCGAGGACGATGATGCCGCCGAGGTCGCGCAGGCGGATCTGCCGCACCGCCTCGCGGATGGCTTCGAGGTTGGTCTTGACCACCGTGTCCTCGAGGTCCTGGCTGCCGGTGAATCGGCCGGTGTTGATGTCGATGGCGACCAGTGCTTCGGTCGGATGGATGACCAGGTAGCCACCGGACTTGAGCCACACCTTCGAGCGCAACGCCGCTTCCATCTCCTGGTCGATGCGGTAGGTCTGGAACAGCGACTCCTCGCGGGCGTACAGCTTGACCCGGCCGACCAGGCCCGGCTGGACGTGGTCGAGGAACTCGACGATGCGCGTGTAGGTCTCCTCGCCGTCGACCCACAAGAGCTCGAAGTCTTCGGAGAAGAGGTCGCGGACGGTACGCAGCGCCAAGTCGAGCTCGCGGTGGATCAGCGCGGGCGCGCGGACCCGGCTACCGCGCTCGCGGATCCGTTCCCACAGCCCCGAGAGATAGGCCAGGTCGGTCTCGAAGGCGGCGCGGTCGCCCCCTTCGCCGACGGTGCGGACGATCATGCCCCCGGCGGGGGAGTCGATCTCGTGGAGCAGCGCCAAGAGCCGCTCGCGCTCCTCGGGCTCCTCGATCCGCCGCGAGATCCCCAGGTGGCGGACGTCGGGGAGCAGCACCAGGTAGCGGCCCGGCAGGGTGACGTGGGCGGTGATCCGCGCGCCCTTGTTGGGCAGCGGGTCCTTGGTCACCTGGACCACCAGCTCCTCGCCGGGGCGTAGCAGGTCCTGGATCGGCGGCAGGGTCGGCGACGGCGGCTTGGCGGCGGGCTCGCCGTCGTCCTCGTCGTCGAGCTCGAGCTCCTCTTCGACATCGGGATCTACGACGTCGCTGACGTAGAGAAAGGCGTCGCGTTCGAGACCGATGTTGACGAAGGCGGCCTGCATCCCGGGAAGCACCCGCGTGACCCGCCCCTTGTAGACGTTGCCGACCAAGCCGCGCTCGCGCACCCGCTCGACGAAGAGCTCGGTGAGCTTCTCGTCTTCGAGCAGGGCGACGCGGGTCTGATGAGGGTTGCTCTCGACGAGCATCTTCTGGGTCAAGGGCGCTCCTACGCCTCGGCTAGCCCGGGCAATGGACGCTATTCAAACACAGAACCCGGGGCCGATGCCCGGGTGTCGGGCGTTCGTGCCCGCCGGCCCGGTCAGCGGTTGACGTAGCGACGCAGGTCGACGTTGAGGATCAGCCCGGTGGCGGCGCAGCACATGAGCGTGAAGGAGCCACCGTAGGAGAGAAAAGGCAGAGGAATGCCCGTGATGGGCACCAGACCGACCACCATGGCGGTGTTGTAGAGCACGTGGAAGGCGATCAACGCCACCAGCCCCGAGACCAGGAAGATACCGCCGCGGTTCCGCGCGCGCATCGCGATGCGTGCGGCGCTCAGCAAGAAGACGGCGTACAGACCCTCGACCACGGCGACCCCGGCAAAGCCCCATTCCTCCGCCAGGACGGCGAAGATGAAATCGGTGTGGCGCGCCGGCAGGAAGCGCAGCTGGCTCTGAGTGCCCTGCATGTAGCCTTGGCCCAGGAGACCACCGGAACCGACCGCGATCTTGCTCTGCCGCACCTGATAGCCGGCGCCCAGCGGGTCGCTCTCGGGTTGCAGGAAGGTCATCACCCGCTGGCGCTGGTAGTCGTGCATGCCAAAGGCCCAGATACCGGCCGCCAGCACCAGCCCGAGGACCCCGGCGACGGCGACGGTGCGCCAGCGGACCCCGGCGATGAGCAACATGCCGCCCAGGATCGGCAGGAACATCGCGGCACTGCCCAGATCGGGTTCGAGGGAAACGATGACCACCGGCAGCATCGTGATGGCGATCGCCACCGCGATATTCGAGAGCTCGAGCACCGGCCGTTTGATCCCGGCGAGATAGCGGCTGAGGAGCAGGGCGGTGGCCAGCTTGGCGAACTCCGAGGGCTGGAAGGTGAGGCTGCCGAAGCCGAGCCGGCTTTGCGCGCCACCGGCCTGCTTGCCGATGAAGAAGACCAATACCAGGCTGACGACGCCGAGGGCATAGAGCCACGGGGAGCCGCTCAACAGCTGGTGATAGTCGACCGCCAAGGCCACCACCAGGATCACCACGCCGAGGCCGAGCCAGATGGCCTGCCGGGGCAGGTAGCCGGTGCCCAGCTCCGAGCTGGCGCTGTTGACCGTCGCCAGACCGATCAGACCGAGTAGCAGCGCCGAGATCATCAGCCCCCAGTCGACGGGGGTCAGGTGGCGCAGCGAGGTCGGTGCGTCAGCCAGCGGTAGCAGCGACGATCCGGTTCTGGAAGAACTTCTCATAAAGCGCTCGGGCGACCGGAGCAGCGGCCTCGGAGCCCTTGCCGCCGTG
>JAGQSE010000625.1:5087-6717 GCA_020439725.1 Acidobacteriota bacterium | reverse complement strand
TTCTGCTGTCGGGTCGGGGGCTTCGGCGGCCGCGGTCTCCTCGGCGGCGGCCGGCGTCTCGCCCTCGGCGACGTCGTCGCTCTCCGCCGTCGTGTCCGGGGCCGTGCCCGTTGGCTCGTCGGCGGGCTCGGCGGTCGCCTCAGGGGCTGTGGGCTCGGTCTCGGCGGTCTCCGCTAGAGCCTCGTCGGTCGCTCCCGGGGCGGCGGCTGCGGGTTCCGGGTTCTCGCTCGGGGCCTCGGCGCCGGGCGTCTCCTGGGCGCTTTCGGCGGGTAGGTCTTGGGCGTCGGTGGTGGGCTTTTCGTCCACGGCGGGCTCCTCGGCGATGGGTTCGGGAATTTGGTCTTCGCTGGCGTCGTCGTCGGTGCCGTCAGCCGGCAGAGCCGAGGCCCGTTCCTCGGCCGGACTTCGCAGCTTCTCGTCGTCCTGCCCCCTGCCGGCCAGCGTCGGGTCTGTGCCGGAGCTTGGATCCTTGGCCGGTGCGGGGTGGGGGGCTGGGTCAGCGAACGGTGGTCCGCGGATCGAAGGCGCAGCCTATCGCACTTGCGAGGATAGCGTGATCTCCCTGAACCGGTCCACCGCAGTGACGTTACGGAGATTGTGTGCTCGAGGTTCTCGGATCGGGACAGTCGCGCCACGATCCGGCGAGTCCGGCGCCTCTCCTCTGGTAGCCTTCCTCCCCGGAGATCCGACCCATCATGCACCCATCCCGGCTACGCTTCGTCGCGTTCTTCTGCCTCTTCGTCGCCGCCTTCGGGCTCGGCTTCGCCAGCCGGTTCGGCCTCGAGCGCTGGCTGCACGGCCCCGAGGCTTCGAGCGAGGAGACATCCCCGCAGCTGCGGGCCGCCGGTGCCACCGACGGCGCCGTAGCGCTCCGCCCGGAGGCCGCTGGTGGTGCCGCCGCGGGCGCCGCTGCGCCCGATCCCAGCGACCGCCCGGGCAAGTGGCGCCGCGCCCGCTCGGCCGAGGAGGACGTGACGCCGAGCGCCCCCGTGGATCCCGCCCAGCTCACCGCGGTGCCCTATCTCCAGGGCTATCGGCGAGCCAGCGGCGAGTACGGGGTCACCGTCCACGACCCGCGGGCGACGCCCGGTCTGAACCTGGTCACCTCGGGTCACGCGCCCGAGGCGGTGCTGATGGACATGGACGGCAAGGTCCTGCATCGCTGGCGCTCGTCGCTCCGCCGCGTCTGGCCGGACCTGCCCGATCGGCCACGGATGCAGAAGCTCGAGTACTGGCGCCGCGCGCTACCACTCGAGGACGGTTCGCTGCTGGCGATCTTCGAGATCAACGGCCTGGTCAAGCTCGATCGCGAGTCGAAGCTCCTGTGGGCCTATCGCAGCGACGTCCACCACGACCTCTTCGTGGCTCCCGACGACACCATCTGGGTTCTCGACCGCCGAGGGCGCCTCGAGCCGCGTCTCGATCCCAAGGAGCCGATCCTGGACGATCTCGTCACCGTGCTGTCACCGGACGGCAAGGTCTTGAAGCAGATCTCGATCCTCGACGCCTTCGAGCGCTCGCCCTTTGCCGCCGCGATTCAAAACCGCCCGGTCAAGACCGGCGACATCTTCCACACCAACACCTTGGAGCGCCTCGACGGCAGCCTCGAGCACCTCCACCCGGCCTTCCG
>JAGQSE010000625.1:0-4997 GCA_020439725.1 Acidobacteriota bacterium | reverse complement strand
GGGATGTTCCGCAAGCAGCACCAGAGCTCGCTCCTCCCCAACGGCCACCTGCTCCTCTTCGACAACCTCGGCGCCGGCGGCGAGCGCTCGCGCGTCCTCGAGATCGACCCCATCGCGCAACGGGTCCTCTGGCACTACGGCGGCACCCCCGACGTCGACCTCTTCTCCCGCACCCTCGGCAGCTGCCAGCGCCTGGCCAGCGGCAACACCCTGATCACCGAGTCCGAAAACGGCCGCGCCCTCGAGGTCACCCCCGCCGGCGAAACCGTCTGGGAGTACCACAACCCCCACCGCGCCGGTGACCACGACGAGCTCGTAGCCTCGCTGTTCGAAGTGCTGCGGCTGCCGGTGGGGTTTGGTGGGTGGGGCGAGTAGGGGAGGGTTTCAAACCCTCCCTGGTGCTTGTGGGGGAAGACGTGCCCTGCAAGGACGAGCCACGATATGCCGCGAACTGACCAGGATGGCTGGTGGTCCGTGGCGGTCTACAATGGCTTAGAACGACTCGACAGGAGGTCTCGACCATGGCCAGCCTACACAGCCCAGCATCAAGGAACAGATGGTGAAGATCATCGAAGCTCAGCCGGAGGACAGCTCCTTCGACGAAATCCTTCGCGAGCTTGCCTTGGCCAGGATGATCGAGCGGGGCCTAGAGGACGTAGACCAGGGCCGTACCGTGAGCCACGAGGAGGTACGGCGCGAGGTCGAGTCGTGGGGCGAGTAAAGC
Organism: Acidobacteriota bacterium; assembly: GCA_020439725.1. Taxonomy (GTDB): domain Bacteria; phylum Acidobacteriota; class Thermoanaerobaculia; order Multivoradales; family JAHZIX01; genus JAGQSE01. The sequence goes on along the minus strand of JAGQSE010000625.1, from coordinate 4,273 downwards.
GGAGCCAGGAGGCTTTGCAGTGGCTGCGGGAGATCCGCGAGCATATCGCGCAGGACAACCCCGAGGCGGCCCGGCGCACCGCCATGGGGATTGTCGACCGAGTCGAGGTTCTGACCACCTTTCCGTAGATCGGGCAGAGGTATGAAGGTGTGGGTGATCGAGAGGTCCGGATCCTGCTCTTTGGACACTATCGGATCGCCTACCTGGTGACGACGGAAAGGGACGTGAGGCTTCTCGGTATCTTCCACGGCGCTCTGGACATCGACCGTTACCTTCGTTGAGGCCCTGTTCTGGTCACCGCATTCCAGCCAGCCCTGCTCGCCGGGTCAGGAGATCCTGCTTCCCTCTCAATGACTCGACCGGAAGATCCGCCGGACGCGCGGGGAGATGCGGGTCAGGAGCTCGTAGGGGATGGTGCCGGCGAGGTGGGCTAGGTCTAGGAGGTCGGGGTCGGTCTCCTCGGGGCCGAAGACGATGACCTCGTCGCCGGAGCGGGCTTCGTGGCCTAGGTCGGTGACGTCGAGCATGGTGACGTCCATGCAAACGCGACCGACGACCGGGCAGCGGGTGCCGGCGAGGCTCATCCAGCCACGGTTCGACAGCGCCCAGGGGTAGCCGTCGCTATACCCCAGGGCGACCACCGCGATCTTGCGCGGGCGGTCGTCGGTATACCAGGTGCGGCCGTAGCCGACGGCGTGGTGGGCGGGGAGCTCCTTGACCGACACGACGTGGGTGATCAGGCGGAGGGCGGGGCGCTGGTCGAGCTCGAGGCGCTCGTCGACACGGCTGTAGCCGAAGAGCGCGAGGCCGGTCCGGACCATCGAGTAATGGGCTTCGGGGAAGCGCGCGATGGCGGCGCTGTTGGCGGCGTGCTCCCAGCGCACCTCGACGCCGGTGTCGCGAACCGCCTGCCTCGCCCGGTCGAAGGCGGCGATCTGTTGCCGCGTGAACTCGTCCTGAGCCGGGTCGTCGGCGGATGCGAAGTGGGTCATCAGGCCCTCGAGCTGGAGCCACTCGGAGCCGGCGATGCGCTGCGCCAGCAAGGCCACGTCGGCGAGGAAGGTCCCGGCGCGCCCCATCCCCGTCTCGACCTTGAGGTGCACCCGTACCGCGCGCCGCTGCCGCGCAGCCTCCGCCTTGAGCCAGGGTACCTGCTCGGCGGTCGAGACCTCCGCGGTCAGGCCATGCCGGACGATCTTGTCGACCTCGCTCTCTAGGAGGTTCTGGACCAGGATCGGGGTCGTGATGCCGCGGTCGCGGAGCGTCACGCCCTCGTCCGGGTAGGCCACCGCCAGATAGGCGATGCCCGCGCGTTCGAGGGCACGGGCGATGCGCACCGCATCGAGACCGTAGCCAAAGGACTTGACCACCGCCATCACGCCACGCTCGCGGCCCACCGCGCGGTGGATCGAGCGGTAGTTCTCGAGGATCTGGTCGAGGTCGACATAGAGCCGCGCGGCGGCCACCGAGTCGAAGAGCATCGCCGCCAGCCGCTCGAGACGCTCGGGCCGGCTCGCCTTGAGCAGCACGCGATCCCCGGGGCGACAGATTTCGTCGAGGATCATCGCGGCCTCGGCGACATCGGCGGCGACGTCGATGCGCTCTTCTGCCATGCCGGCGGTGCGCGCCGCGGCGGCGATCTCGGCACCGCCGTCGCCCAGCGCCACCAGGCGATCGACACCGACCTCGGCGACGCGCCTTCCGACCCGCTCGTGGGCCGCGGCGCGAGCGGCGCCGAGCTGCGCCATGCCGCCCAAGACCGCCACCGCCTTGCCACCGGAGCGCTCGCGACGCAGCACCTCGAGGGCCGCCTCGACGCTCACCGGGTCGGCGGTGTAGGCGTCGTTGATCAAGGTCAACCCGCGGGGCGTGGTGCTGATCTCGAGACGCATCGGCGCGGGGCGCCAGTGGCGGAGACCCCGCTCCACGGCCGCGGGCTCGGCGCCCAAGAGGAGCGCGGCGGCGGCGGCGAGGGCGGCGTCCTGGAGAAGCAGAGGCCCTGGCACCGCCGGATCGAGCTCGACCTCTCGGCCGTCGCGCCGCAGCTTCGCGGCACCATCCCCGGTCAACAGGTCGAAGTCGCCTCGGTGACGCTTGGGCGAGCCGACGGTGAGGATCGGTGCTGAGACCGCGGCGAGCGCCTCACGGCCGAGCTCCTCGGCGACGGGGACTAGGACCCAGCCGGTGTCGGGGAGCGCCGCGAACAGACGGGCCTTCTCGCGGGCGGTGGTCTCGAGGCTCCCGAGACCTTCGAGGTGTGCCTCGCCGATGCTCGTCAGGATGCCGCAGTCGGGTCGCACCATGGCCTGGTGGCGGGCCATCTCACCGGGCAGGCTGATGCCGCACTCGACGAGCGCCACGTCGGCCTCCGGATCGAGCCCGAGCAAGCTCAAGGCGACCCCGACCTGCGAGTTGTAGGACTGCGGGCTGGCGGTGACGCGGAGGTCGCCGGCCAGCGCCTCCTGGAGCATGTCCTTGACCGTGGTCTTGCCGGTGCTGCCGGTGATCGCCAGGACCTGGCCGGCGAAGCGGCGGCGGGCCTCCGAAGCCAGCGCCTGGAGCGCCGCCAGCGGATCGGTCACGAGGATCAGCGCCTGGTCCGAGGCAAGGTCGCCGGCGAGCTGGGGCCCCTCAGCGAAACTGTCGGTGCCGATCACCGCAGCGCTCGCACCCCCCGACAGCGCGGGGCCGGCGAAACGCCCGCCGTCGAAGTGGGGACCCTTGATGCCCCAGAAGACGTCGCCGCGGCGGACTCCGGACCGCGAGTCGGTGAGCACCCGCTCGCAGGTGGCCTCACCGCTACCATGGAGCTCTCCGCCGATCAGCTCGGCGATCTCGCGGGCGGTGAGCGGCCACATGGTGCGGGTCGAGGGCGGGAGGAGGACGGGGCGCGAGGTTCCGCCTCAGCTCTCGGCCGTCTCCTCCCACAGCTGGACCAGCTCGAGGATCACCTCGACGGCCTTGTGCATCTCCCACACCGAGGCCCACTCGAGCCGCGAGTGGATACCGTGCTGGCCGGCGAAGAGGTTGGGGGTCGGCAAGCCCATGAAGCTGAGCCGCGAACCGTCCGTACCACCGCGGATCGGCGGCGACTCGGCCTCGAGACCGGCGCGGTGGAGCGCCTTTCGAGCGAGCTCGAGGACTTCCGGGCTCTTGTCGATGACCTCGCGCATGTTGCGGTAGGACTCGCGTACTTCCGAGCTCACCGACGACCCCGGCCAGTCGGCGACGGTGGCTTCGGCGAGCTCGATCAGCATCGTCTCCTTGACCGCCAGCTGCGCCGTCTCGAAGTCGCGGATCAGGAAGCGCACGGTGGTCTTGTCGACGGAGCCTTCGAGCACATTGGGGTGGACGTAGCCCTCGTGCCCCTCGGTGGTCTCCGGCGACAGGCCGTCGGCGGGCAGCCGGCTCAAGAAGTCGGCGGCCACCTTGATCGAGTTGACCATCTTGCCCTTGGCGTAGCCCGGGTGGGTGTTGAAGCCTTGGAAGGTCAGGAGCAGGCTGTCGGCGGAGAAGGATTCGTATTCGAGACGTGGGGCGGCGCCACCGTCCAAGGTGTAGGCGCAGCGAGCTGCGAAGCGACCGACGTCGAAAAAGTCGGCGCCGCGGCCGACCTCCTCGTCGGGGGTGAAGGCGATGCGCACGTCACCGCGCCGGATCTCCGGATGCGCCATCAGGTACTCGGCGGCAGCGACGATCTCGGCGACACCAGCCTTGTCGTCGGCGCCCAGGAGCGTCTTGCCCGAGGCGGTGATGACGTCCCTGCCGACCTCTTTCGCCAGGGCCTTGTCGTCGGCGGGGCGGAGCACCGTGTTCGGGTCGTCGGGTAAAGCCAGGTCGCTGCCGTCGTAGTCGCGGTGGAGGATCGGCCGGACGTCGTCGCCGCTGCTCTCGGGCGAGGTGTCGACGTGGGCGACGAATCCCACCGTCGGCACGGTCTTCTTGCTGGTGGTGCCCGGGATGGTCGCCATGACATAGCCATGCTCGTCCATCGAGACGTCCTCGAGGCCCAAGATCTCTAGCTCGCCCTTGAGCTGATGGAGGAGCTCGAGCTGCCCCGGGGTGCTCGGGAAGTCCTCGACGTTCTCGCGCGCCTGGGTGTTGACCGTGACGTAATTCATGAAGCGTTCGACGACGCTCGTCGGGTACTTGGGTTCGACCATGGGCTGCGTCTCCTGGGATCTCGACCGGCGGACCGCGACCCGCGCACCGGACCGCGGAGCCATTCTCCCATCCTTTGCGCGCTCGGGGCGGAGAGTGTCGGGGGATCGAG
>JAGQSE010000624.1:1052-4168 GCA_020439725.1 Acidobacteriota bacterium | reverse complement strand
AGAAGAAGGTCTGGATCTCCTGCTGAGTGCCTTCGAGGATCTCGATCTGTCCCGACTCGAGGATCGGCCCGATCTCGCCGGGCTGAAAGGCCTGGGCGAGGAGCAGCTCGTCGAGGGTGTCCTGGCTGAGCGATAGCGCCAGGTCGGAGGCGGCGACGAGGTCGCTCTCGGTGCCCTTGAAGGGACCGATCTCGGCGATGCCGTGGCGCAGCTCGACCGTGAAACCCTCGACGCCGAAGTCCTGGCGGGTGGGCTGGATCCACAATCCGAGCGTCTCGCGGACCCCTGCTTCGGCGGCCTTCTGGCCCTCGAGGCTCAAGCTGAGGGACTCGACCAGGTTCTCGAGCGGCACCGCGGCCTGGGTCACCGGCGAGATCAGGCCGACCTGGACAAAGGGCAAGAAGCAGGTGCCGGGCTGGTCGAGGAGTTCGTTGGCGGCGGTGGCGTACCAGTCGCTCCAGTTGGGGTTCAAGGCCCGTTCGGAGAGCGCCATGAAGGCCTGGGCTTTGGCCTGGCGCGCGTCGACGTTCGACGGATCGGCTTCGATGGCGATGGTGGCGAGCTCGGCGGCCCACTGATACTCACCCTGAGACAGGGCCTGCCGGGCCGCGCTCACCGGGTCCTGACCCGCCGCCATGGTCGCCGCCAGCCTCTTCGCGGCCTCCTGTGGCGGCACCGGCTCGAGGTTCACCGGGTCGCCGTCGAACCAGCCGACATAACCCGAGTAGGTCTCGCGCACCCCCTGGGCCACCGAGCCGTAGAAGGGCAGCAGGTAGTCCTCTGGCTGAACGGGGCCGCGCATCGTGGTGTCGCCGGGGGCGTTGGGCCAGGGCTCGATGCTCTCGAGATCGTCGAGGAGGACGTCGGGCACACGCACCCGCTCGGCCAGCTGGTCGGGCTTGTAGCCCAGGTTCATCAGCCGCACCGTCTGGTCGTGGGTGAACTGGATGGCGTCGCGGAAGTTGGTCAAGAGGCGCTGGATGTTGTCGCGGTGGCACAGCGGCGGCCCGTGGCTCGGGACCATGCACCACGAGTCGTACTGCCGCAGCTTGTCGACGCTCTGGTACCAGGTGGCGGGGCTCCGGTACTGGGTGCCGCGCAGGCTGTAGAGGTTGGGGAAGGCGGGGCCCTGGATCACCTCGGCGGAGAACAGCAGCCCGCTCGTGGCCTGACCGGCAGCGGGCTGCACCCCGTTGAGGGCGTCGGGGACGAAGACCGCGAGCTCGTCGTCGGTTTCGCTGGGGACGTAGATCAGCTGCATCTCGACGCCGGCGGCGGACAGCCACATCTCGTCGGCGAAGGTGCGCGACGGCAGGCGGAAGCCGGCGATGCCACGGCTGAAATAGGGCCCGATGCCGTTGGTGATGGCGCGACCGAGGGGCTGCGGGTCGGGTGGTGGCGACAGCCGGTTCTTGAGCTGCAGCCCGTACATGTAGCTCGAGCGCGCCTGGATGATCTGCCCCGAGACGGTCGAGGTGTTGACCACTGCGTCGACCACCTTCTCCTGACTGAGGATCTCGAGACATTGCCGCCGCGCCAGGTACTTGCCACCGAGACCGCGCACCGACGGATCTTGTGGGGGGCAGGGCTCCTTGTCCGCCATCGACAGGTAGCCGAGAACGCCGCCGGTGTGGTCGACGTGGTTGTGCGTGTAGAGAATGGCGTCGATGGGGAGCTTGGCGAGGTCGGTGCCCAGGAGCCGGTTGTAAAGCGCCAGGTAGTCGCCGGCGACCTCCTTCCCTGAGCTGAAATCCTCGAGGGTGTCGATGATCACCACCCGCCGATGACCGTCGGCGTCGGTGCGCGGGCCGAGGATCATCATGCTGGTGGCGACGCCGTAGCCGATGGCGCTGAACACCTGATAGTCGAGGCCGTCCGGCCGCTCGGCAAGAGCGTAGGGGCTGGTCTGGAGGTCGAGGATCTGCGCCGGCTGACCTGCCGCGGAGGAGAGGAAGAAGTCGTTGTGCGCTTCCTGGCGCTTGGCGGCTTCGCCGGCATCGACGAAGTTGCGGTTGATCCCGGTCTTGCCGGTCTTGCCGGTCTTGCTGGTCTTGCTGGTCTTGCTGGTCTGGCCGGTCTGGGCGCCGGCCGTGCTCGGTAGCAGGGCCAAGACGAGGGCTAGTGGTACCGCGGCCATCGTCCGAACGCAAGGCCGCGGGAGACGCGGAGGCGATTCGACGGGGGTCCCTGGGCGGGTGGTCATGGTCTGGGTCTCCTTTCCGGATGGTTCCGGGTTCGGGCTCGCACGGCGTCGTGGGCTCGGAACTCAGGCCCCCGGGGTAGGGAGGTTGCCGCTGGTGCGAGACGGTTCTGTCCCTCAAGTGGGACGAGGAGACGGTGGATCGCAGGGGACGTCGAGGAACGAGCCTCGAGGCTACAGAGCTGAGGTTGGCTCAGCGCTCGACGCGGAAGGGGTAGGCCCCGAGGGGCTCGGCGGTGCCCGCCGCCGTGACGCCTTCGAGCTCGAGACGGTAGTCGCCGGTGGCGAAGTAGCCCGCCGGGAAGGCGAGCATCAGGACCTCGAGGTCGTTGGGACGGAGCTCGCGGGCGGTGTAGACCGCTTGGCGGTTCGAATCGAGGACCCGCGCCTCGTAGTGGTCGTAGGGCCCGGTGCCGGCGTCGAGGGCGAGGATCACCGGCTCGCCGGCAGGGAAGGCCTTGGCCGGCTGGTCCGCGCCGCGCAGGCCCGACAGCAGGACCACCGCCGGTGTCCCCGCCGCAGCTCCGCCGCCACCTCGGGACAGGAAGAAGGCGGTGGGGAGCGCCGCCGCGGCGAGCAGCGCGAGCGTCAGGATCGTCGCCTGGGCGGCCCGGCCCCGGCGGACCAGCCAGGCAAGGACGCCACCGTGGACCGCCAGCCGGCCCAGGTCCTCCGCCGCCGCGTGTTGCAGGCCCCGGCGGAAGTCGCGGGCCACGGCCAGGTCCGCCTGGCAGCTCTCGCAGGCGAAGAAGTGCCTCTCGAAGGCGGCTTCCTCCTCGCCCTCGAGGTCGCCGCGGAAATAGCGGTCGACGAGGCCCAGCCGTTCAATGGTTTCGTGATCCATCATCTCGCCTTCCAACCCTTGAGTGGGACGAGAGGGAGCATTGTCGCAGGTGACTCTGCGCCGCGGCTCGGG
>JAGQSE010000624.1:0-953 GCA_020439725.1 Acidobacteriota bacterium | reverse complement strand
CGGGCGGAGCCAGAGCTGTGCCAAACACACCCAGATCACCGCCGCCGACCAGGTGGCCAGCCCCGGCACTCGCTCGGCGAGCTCCCTGAAGCGCTGACGGGCCCGGTGCAGCACGCGGTTGAACTGGAGCGGTGTCAGCTCGAAGTCGCCGGCGATGGTCTCGCGGTCCTCCTCGAGCAGGTAGAAGCGGTAGAGCACCTGGCGGTCGCGGTCGTTGCGCAGCTCGCGGAGCACGCGGCGGACGAGGGTGGCGTGCTCGGCGGCGAGAGCGTCGCTCCAGGGGCTCGGCCTCGCGCTCTCGTGCCGGTCCATGGCCTCGCTGTCCGGCTCGGTCTTGCGTCGGCCGGCCTTGCGATAGACCTCGATGGCCAGATTCTTCGCCAGGCCCGCGAGGAAGGCGGGGAGCTTGTCGGCCTCGCGGAGCTCACCACGGCGGAGCTTCTCGAGGCCCAGCCGGAAGGTCTCCTGAAAGAGGTCTTCGGCCTCGTCGGGACTGCGGGTGTGACGGGCCAGCAGCAACTCGACGGGTCGGCGGAACCGCTGGACGAGGTCGTCCTCGGCCTCGGCGGAGCCGGCGGCGATGGCAGCCACCAGATCGACCACGGCCAGGCGCGCTGCGGCAGCGGGCTGGGCAGGGGCGGCGGATGTCTCCATGGGCTGTCTTGATCGAGCCCCAGGACGTTAGCACATCCACCCCCCGTTCCCCGGGGGCTGGACGACCCTTCCTAGGCGCCGCCGGACTCGGCACCGAAGACGCCCACCTGCTGCGGATCGCCGACGGTGACGACGCCGTAGAGCGCCTTGTAGTCGCTGCCGCCGGGATCTTTGTACAACGAGATGGCGGCAAAGACGGGTACGGAGCCTCCCCCGCGGCTGACGTCGGTGGTCCACAGGCTGGCGTCGACCAGGGCGTAGTTGATCGGACCCACCCGAGGCTCCTGGGCGCCGGCGTC
>JAGQSE010000623.1 GCA_020439725.1 Acidobacteriota bacterium | reverse complement strand
GGGGTGTTTCTGAATCGATGACTCGCAGGTCCAACACATCTCTCTGAAGTCGGCCTCGAACGTCTGCGGGCCGGCCGAAGAGGAGCATCAGCTGGCGGAGCTCGTCTGGCTCGACCAGGTGGCGGCCGTCGAGCAAGCGTTCCCGAAGGAGACGGTGCGGGTCCTCATCCGGCTGGTTCAGCAACCCAGCAAACCACTGGACCGTGTCCGGGTCGAAGGCGTGCCAGTCGACCAGTCCTTCCTGCCGCCGGCCACTCTCCTCGATCCGGTCCCGCGTGGCGGCCCAATCTCTGGCGAAGTTGCTGCCGTCGAGCAGGACGACAACCTCCGGGGACCGCCGGGTACCCGAGCAGATGTCCCGGACACTGTCCGAAGCGCCATCGACCTGCAGCTTGGTACCGTCGAGCGTGCAGTATCGAGCCGTGGTCGCCTCGACTGCGTCAAGGAACAGCAACGCGAAGTTCTGTCGACCTTGGTCGATTCCCCAGAGGAGCCAGGGGGGCAAGCGAAGGCACCGCTTGTTGATGGCCACGTAGGGCGTTCCTGTCGAACCCACGCCTGCGGTGGGATCCACCTTGATGGTCTGCGGTGTGGGATCTGCGGACTCCCCCATCAGAAGCAGACGGCGAAGGACGATGGCATCGGGAGTCCACTCCTGATTCTCGACCACGAAAAGCGGCTTCGAGAGCAGCTCCTCCACACCCTGCAGCGCGTCTTGTACCGCCGCCATCGGGTCGGCAGACTCCTCGATCGCGGTGGCCTTCCCTTCGTCGAGATAGCGCAGTTCATGCCCAAGGTCGTTCCGAAGCTGCAGCATCGCGACGAGTGCGCCGTCGGTCTTGCCTCGCAGCGTCTCCTGGTTCCTCTTCGTGGTCTTGAAGCCCTGTGCAAGGAGGGGCGCAGCGGGGTGCTGCTCCCTCGCCGCCGCCACCTCTTGCACCGTGGTCAGGAAGTGGCCGAAGGAGAGGTTCCCGCTCAGCTCGCTCAAGGTCGAGGTTCCGCCGGCGTCGCGCGATGCGAACGACGCGACGGCAATGCCGGCCAGGTATCGGGTAAGCACCTCGGCGGCCTTGAGACAGGCATCGACGCGCTGAGCCGAAGTTCGAGCGCGAAGCACGCGACCGCAAGCGATCGCCACTGGCATCGGGTAGACGAGGCTCCCCCGTCGCAAGGGCCACTGGTCGGCAGTAGCTCCTCCAACGCCGGAGGTCATCGCTGCAACCCTCCCCGGAAAGTGATCAGTCGAACGCCCATCGTCGAAATCACTCGATCACCACCCTCACCTTGGAGGCATCCTTCCCCTTTGTCAGGGAAGCCAGGTAGCGTTCGAACCTCTCTTTCAGCTCCTCGACAGTACAGGGCATCCCGCCCTCGGCCAGGGCATCCTGAAGCTGGGATGGAGGAAGGGAAACCTTCAGGAGGCCGCTGAGAACTTCCTGGAGAGCCTTGACGAGAGCTGGAGGAACGGTCGCGGGAAGCTCTCGCGACTCGCGAAGCTCTGCAAGCGCCTTGGATCCAGGACCATCACCAAGAAGCTCGATGTTGGCTTCGACAGTCGGGTCGGCGAGGTTGCCGAGGAGCGTGGTCGTCCAGTCGCGGACGAGCTCGTCGAGTCGCTCGTCGAGCTGAGCAAGCACGTCCGAAGAGGCGAGACCGGACGCCGGCTCTTCGACAGGTCGGTAGCCACAGTGAGGACAGATTGGCTCTGCATCGAGATCCTTCTTCGTCAAGCTGAAGCAGGGTCTCATGGTGTCGAGGCGATTCTGAATCTCGCGCAGCTGCTGAGCCGGCATCATCTCGACGCTGGCCAGCTTCTGGAGTTGTGCCAGGCGTGAGCTGGTGACCAGCTCGTCCTTCTTCGTCTCGTCCTTGGCCCCGAGGCGTGCACGGCCGTGCGCGGACAGGTAGGCGTCCTGGTACCTGGAGCGCAGCTCGCCCAGTGTCTGGCCTAATGCCCGGTGGAACGCCGTGTCCGCCCGCTGCTTCGGGCTCGTCAGCTGGGTCATCAGCCGGCCGCGCGCCTCGTGTACCTCCTCGAGCCACGGGTGGCCGGCTTCCAGAACGGCCTCCGCCGTGCTCAGGTACGCAGTCAGCGGCCCGACCTGCTGCACAAGCGTCGTCAGCTCCTCGACCTCCCGAGCCGTTTCCAGCCCCGCCCGTTGCGCGCCAACGTGCTCGACTTCGTGCGGGAAGTTCTTCAGCTTCCCAGCAGTGTTGTAGGCCTGGAGGGATTCGAGGAAGCTCTTCAGCTGGTTCAGGCGCTGGCGGCGCTCCTCCTGCTCCGACTCCGTCAGGATCGGCTTCGACCAGAGACGCAGCTCGGGAAGCTGAGCCTGAGCAACTACGACCTTGTTGACGAGCTCGGCAACCTTGCCCTGAAGCTGGGTCACGGCTTCGTCGCGCTTGGCCGGGTTGACTACGAGCCCTTTGGGTAGACCGACCAGATCGAGCAGCTCCTGAAGAGCAGCGAGCGGAAGGTCCTTGGGGCGCTCCACGTGCTTGAACGCGACGGCGTCGGCGATGCTGAGCTTGGCGAACTGGTCGATCGACGACGCGTCGATCTTCCGGCCGGGGACGCTGACGACGAGGTCCCCGCTGTGAACGAGAGCCGCCAGCACGACCGCGAGGAACTCCTCTTCGAGGCGGAACCGCTCCCAGTAGGGGACGCCGGAAGACTCCTTCAGCAGCTCCGATCGGTTGAGGACCTGCCCCTGGCCCTTCTGCGCGAGCAGCTCGAGGACGTGCTGCGCGTAGCGAGAGCGACGCGGACGCAACTGATCCCCGTCGAGGAGCTCCAAGGCATCGAGGACAGCCGTTCCCGACCGACTCTTGACGCTGCCGGCGATCCACCGCAGAGCATCCTGGGCCGCCTGCCCCCGATTCAGCCGCGTGATGAGCACGGTGAAGATCGGATACTCGGGACTCTGGTCCTCGAAGTGGGGCGCGAGGCAGACCGCGCTCGCGGTGTTGACCAGATCTCGGACGGTCGCCTGAGAGAGGCCGCTCGCCACCTTCCCTTGAATCACCTGGGCCAGCGAGCGGGTCTTGCCTTGGTAGGTGACGTCGAAGGCGGTCGTCATGTGCTCACGAAGCCACGCCGTGAGCGCTCGGAGGTGCGCGAGGGCCTTGTCCTCGTAGATCTTCTTGTT
>JAGQSE010000622.1 GCA_020439725.1 Acidobacteriota bacterium | reverse complement strand
TCGTAGAAGTCGCCCATGCGGTAGAGCAGGATGGCGTCCTGATGCTCCGCCTTGACCTCCAGGTACTGGCGCAGCATCGGCGTCAGCTTGGGTGGACGGGCCGAGCTCTTGCCGCTCTCCTTCGATGCACTCTTGGGCCTTGCCACGGGATCCTCCGGCTGGGAGCCCGGAGCGCCTGCGCGGTCCGGAACCCGGCAGGAGGCTAGCCCACGACCCCCTCGGGGATCAACCGCGCGTCGGCTCACCGGCGAGTCCGAGGGAGGAGACCAGGCTCGATATACTCCGCCTTCGATGTCTACCCCACCCGCCAGCAGCCCGAAGCCCGGGACCGCCCTCCTCGCCCTCGACACCGCGTCACCGACGGTGAGCGTTGCCGCGCTCCGGTGGGGCGCCGACGGTGCCGTCGCGGTGGTGGCGGAGCGCTCGCTGGCCCAGCGCCGTAGCTCGGCAGTGCTCCTGCGGCTGGTCGACGAGGTCCTGCGTGAAGCCGGCGAGGCTCTCGGCGATCTCGACGGCCTGGTGGCGGTACGCGGTCCCGGCAGCTTCACCGGACTCCGCGTCGGGCTGGCGACGGTGCTCGGGCTGCACCAGGCGACGGCGTTGCCGGCGACGGCCCTGTCCTCTTTCGAAGTGCTCGCCACGGCGGCCGGCGCGGTGGACGGTGACGAGGTGCTGACGGTGGTCGATGCGCGCCGCGGCGACTACTTCGTCCAGCGCTACACCGCCGGCGCCGTTCCCGTGGCCCTCGACGAGCCCCGCCGGATGCCGCTGACCCGGCTGCCAGACCTCGGAGTCTCGCGGGTCGTCGGTCACTCCCTCGGGGCGCTCCGTGCCGACGCCGGCTGGGCACCGGGCACCCGATGGGTCGAGGCCGGTGCCCTCGCCGCCACCGCCGCCCGGCTCGTCGCCCGCCGGGACGGACCTTGGGACGCGGGCCTCCTGACCCGCCCCCTCTACCTCGAGGCGCCCGCCGTCGGTCCGCCGGCGCGCTAAGCCGTCCTCTTCCTCATGGACGCTCCGAGCGAGACCGAGCGAAGCTTCCGCATCGACCTCGCCGGCACCCACGACCTGGACGCGCTCGCCGCTCTCGAAGCGGTGGTCTTCGACCCGCCCTGGAGCCCTGGTCAGCTGGCGGCCGCGCTCGAGGCGCCACCACCCGGGGCCGACGCCGGCCCCCTCACCCTGGTGATCCGTGCCGGCGACGCCTTGGCCGGCTACGCGCTGTTCCAGCGGGTTCTCGACGAGGCCGAGCTGCTGCGCCTCGCCATCGGGCCGGAGCACCGGCGCCGCGGCCTCGGAGCCCGGCTCCTCGAGGTAGGCCTGGCGCGGCTCGCCGAGCTCGGGGTCGTCCGCTGTCATCTCGAGGTCGCCGCGTCGAACCAGCCCGCCATCGGGCTCTACGAGCTCTTCGGCTTCGTCCCCAGCGGCCTTCGCCGGGGCTACTACCCGGACGGTGACGACGCGCTCTTGATGCAGCGCGCGGCGCCGCCGCCGGGACGCCACGAATCTTGATCGGGCCTGGGGCCGGTGATACCCTGCATCTGTCTGTAGATGCGAGTTCTACGAGCCCAACGCGACCTCCGGTCGACCCCCAAACCAACCGTCTCCGCGCCCCGCGGCGGGGAGATCTTTCGCCACCAACGAGGAGGCTCTGTCGATGCCGGATTCTGAGGACACGAGGCGAGATCTGGTCGAGAACGACGCGGACTACCGCAGGCTCTATCTCGAGCACCAGGAGTACGAAGCGAAGCTGGCGGAGCTCAACGCCAAGTCGCTGCGCTCCCCCGAAGACGAAGCCGAAGAGAAGCGCATCAAGGTCCACAAGTTGCGCCTCAAGGACGAGATGGAGCAGATCCTGCGCGATCGCATGGCGGCCGGCGTTTCGGCCTGAGGCCGATTCCCGCCGCCGGATCGGAGTTTGAGAGGGGATCCTTCCCCTCTCTTTTTCTGTTCTCGGAACCGTCCACGGCCCGGCTCGACAGCCCGAGCCCTTCCACGACGGCCCGAAGTCATCGACCACCACCCCGAGGAACTCCATGCGTTTCGCCACCGAAGCCTGGCCTTTCGTCCTCCCCTTCGTCCTGCTGTCGGCGTTCTTCACCTTCGCCGGCCGCGGTGGTTGGGCGGTGGCCTTCGCCGCTCTCGCCGTCCTCGTCCTGCTCTTCTTTCGCGATCCGGTGCGCAGGTTCGACGGCGACCCGCTGGCGGTCTTGGCTCCGGCGGACGGCCGGGTGCTGTCGGTGGAGGTCCTCGAGGATCCCGAGATCGGTCCGGGCCGCTTCCGCCGCGTGGTCACCTTCCTCTCTGTGTTCAACGTCCACACGCAGCGCGCCCCCGTCGCCGGCGAGGTGTTGGTCTCACGGCTGACCCGGGGCGAGAAACGCGCCGCCTTTGCCAAGGACATCGACGACGTCAACGAACGGCACCTGTCGGTGATCGTCACCCCCAGCGGCGACCGCATCGGCGTCCGCCAGATGGTTGGCCTGGTGGCGCGGCGCATCGTCTGCTACCTGAAGCCGGGTCAGAGCGTCGGCCGCGGCGCCCCCTTGGGGCTCATCAAGTTCGGCTCGCGGGTCGACCTGTGGGTGCCGGAGAGCTATTCGATCCAGGTCTCGCCGGGCCAGACGGTGCGCTCGGGGCTCACCGTCATGGCGCTGCCGCCGGCCGCCGTCACCGAGGAGCGCCGGTGAAGCGCTCGGGCAAGACCGTTCGCAAGCGGCTGCGCCAGGGCACCTACCTGCTGCCCGCGGCCTTCACCATCGGCAACATGTTGATGGGCTTCTACGCCGTCGTCCTCGGGCTCGGTCATCGCTTCGAGCCGGCGGCGCTGCTGATCTTCGGCGCCGCGGTGCTCGACGCCCTCGACGGCCGCATCGCCCGGCTGTCCGGGACCGAGTCGGAATTCGGCCGCGAGTACGACTCCCTCGCCGACGTCCTCACCTTCGGCATGGCGCCGGCGCTCCTGGTCTACAGCTGGGGCCTCGGCGATTGGGACCGCATCGGCTGGCTGGTGCCTCTTTTCTACCTGGTGTGCACCGCCACCCGGCTGGCGCGCTTCAACGTCCAGGCCTCGGCCGACTACGACTCTCGCTACTTCGTCGGGTTGCCGGCCCCGGCAGCGGCCTGCTCGGTGGCGGCAGTCCTCTTCTTCGTCCCCGATCGCAGCGGCCTCGAGGAGCCCTGGTACCTGACCGTGGCAGCGCTCCTGATGCTCGCGCTGGCGTGCCTCGGCATCCTCATGGTCTCGACCTTCCGCTACAGCAGCTTCAAGCAGCTCGACCTGCGCAAGCGCTGGAGCTATCGCGGTCTCATCCCGGTGGCGGCGGTGCTGCTGACCGCCGTCTGGCAGCCGCCGGCCTTCTTTCTCGCCGTCGGCATCCTCTACACCTCGTCGGGGCCGCTGGGCTGGCTCATCGGCCGGCTGCGCCGGCGCGGCGGCGAGGGGGAGGCGGCGGCATGAGCGTGCTGGCGATGCTGCACCCGACGACCCTGGTCGGCCAGGAGCTGCGCGAAGAGCTCGAACGGCA
>JAGQSE010000621.1 GCA_020439725.1 Acidobacteriota bacterium | reverse complement strand
GTGCGGGCGCCGGGGTCGGCGCGGCGAAGGCCTGGGGGCTCAGTCCCAGCGCTGCGCTCGGATCGGTGGCACCAAATCCCTGCTGCTTCTTGCCCTTGCGCTTGGGGAAGAGCCCCTTGAGGGAACGGATGGTGGCGGCCACCCTGCCGATGTTGTCGACCGCGCCGACGAGCTGGTTGGTGGTGCTGGCGATGTCGCCGAAGACGCCGTCGGATTGCGGTGACGGCGAGGGAGCGAGCGGCCGCGCACCGCTTGCGCTTGCCACGGCGGCCGGGTTCGGGAGTCCCTGAGGGGCCGCCGCGGCGGCGGTGCTGCTGAGCACGCTCCCGGCGGCAATCTTGGTGCCGTCGGCGAGGGTACAGCTGACATGAATCGAGTAGGCGCCGGCGCGCCCCGTCGAGTAGCTCCCTGCGAAGTTGGCGACCTGGATCTCGTAGGTGCCGGTGGCCGAGAGGGCTCCGGTGAGAAGCGACGGAGCCTTCTGCGGCCGGTCGAGCTGGCGGATCGGTTGCCCGACCGGATCGGCGATGATCATGAGAGTGTCGAGGTATTCGCCGACGGGTACGGCCTGGACTTCCAAGGCGTCACCGGCATGAAGGTCGACGGTGTAGATGTGGGTTTCCTGGCTCTTGGTGAACTCCGCCGGGACGATGTTGCCGCAGGCGATCCCCGTCCGGGTCTGGCCGAACGCCGCCGGCGTGGCGAGCACCGCGGCCAGAGCGACCGCCAGGGGAAGATTCGCACGTGTCTTGTGCATCGAGACTCTCCTTTCCATTCATGAAGGGGAACATTGTTGGGACAGGTGAACGAACTCGGCCGGGATCCAGCCGGAGCCGACCGAGGTCGACACCAGGTACCAGAGCTTTCCTTCGGCTCCTTTCTGCTGGAGCACCGTGACCTCGCTGCCCTCGCCGACTAGGCTGCTCGTCGAGGCCTGGTTGCTGGGGATGGGGCGCAGCGGCATCATGCCCTCGCCATAGGCGACGAGGCCGACACAACCCTGCGCGCCCGAGGTCGCGGGCTGCGCATACCGCTCTGCCGTCGAGATCTGTGGCGGATCTCGGAACGGTACGCGCCAACCGTCGAGGGCGGCGCGGAGAATGCTGACGGGGACGGCAAAAGCTTCCGCTCGGCCCTGGTCCTGGATCACCAGACCCGAAACCTGCGAGTTCCGCAGGGCAGGGCTGCCCGAGCTGCCCTCGCGGACGCGGGCGTCGATGAGCAGGTGGCTTCCTTCGCGACGCGAGAAGAAACCGCTGGCGACCTCGGGGTCGCGGGCGTTGAGGGGATAGCCGAGGATCTGGATCGCGTCACCGGGCTGGGCCGAGCCGGCGGCGGCCAGACGCAGGGCCCCGACCCCTGGGGGAACGATCCACGCGCGGAGGACCGCCAGGTCGGTGGCATTCTCGAGTCCGACCGTGGTGGCTTCGGAGGGATCGTTCGGAGCGGTATAGAAGGAGACCTCGATCCTCGGGCTGCCTTCGACCACGTGGGCTGCGGTGAGGATGTAGGCGGTGCGACGCTCTGTGGCGACCACGAAGCCCGTTCCTTCCCGCGCCTTCCCGTCGAAGGTCGGGGCGGAGATCTTGACCAGTCCCGAGTACACGGAAAGTTGAGCTTGGGACGCGCTGGCCAAGGCGCCGGCGGCAAGCCAAACCAAGGCGTAGATGGACCTACTGCGCAAAGGAGCTCCTCGTCTCGTCGAAACGACTCATGGCTCGGTCGGGGCGGTGACCCGGGTTCGAAGGTGAGGCGCCCGGGGCGGCGAGGGCCCCGAGCGCTCGGCGCATGTCAAAGAAGGTGGAGGTGGGTGAAGGTCACTTCCTGGGATACCTTCGAGTTGTCCCGCAGGAAATAGCCTTCGAGGACCAGTCGGTAGGTGCCGTCGGGTTGATCGGAGCAGGGCCACACGAGATCGAAGGGAGTGTCTCCTTCGACCTCGGTCAGGGCGCCGCTTTGCCAGTGGTGGGTGCCGTTGGCGGCGAAGACGCGGGCACGGACCTTCGCTCTTGAATTGGTTTTGAAGGTGAAGCGGTAGGAGCTGATCTCTTGCCGTCGCTCGCTGAGCAGGACGGGGGCGACGTGCTCCTGACGGCGGGGTCGTTCCCAGTCGAGCCGGGCGAGAAACACCAGGTCCGAAGGGTCGAGCCCCAGGGGCCGCAGGACATCCCCGGCGGGCCAGGAAAAGATGTTTACATTGCGCTGGTCCCAGGTCCGCGCCGGTTCGACGCGGTCGAGCCAATAGTAGGTCTTGGGAAAGCGCTCTCGGGCGACGAAGTAGAGGGGGCTCCGGGCGTCGAGATAGAACCGAGCGGAAACCTGGTCGTCAAAGCGATCCGGAAGGTTTTCGTCGCCCTGGGCTTGGACGCCCAAGAGCTCGACGTCGAAACCGCTCACCGGACGATTGCGCACTCCCTCCCACCGGTGGGCTCGCTGACCATATTTCAAGAGATCGACCTGGGCCGAGGCGACCAGGGCCATGAACACGACCAACCCCACACTGACGATGACACGACGGGCCATACGCGTTTCCCTCCCACGAAGAGTTGTTGGCTTCACTCTTCATCGCGGGATCGAGTCGCGAAAGGTCGCATCGGTGGCAAGAGAAATCGCAAATTTCGAGCTTCAACGACTACTAGCCCATGTACAATGACGAACATTCGTCATGTCTGCGATAGGGCTCTGGCAGCCTGGTCGCGTCTCGTGCAACGTCTGTTTGGAGAGAGGAGCCGGTCGTGAAGATCTTGCTGGTGGTGTTGAGCTTGGCGTTGGGGATGGCCCCGGCGGTGCTGGCGGAGGACGGTGGGCAGGGGGCGGACGCGGTGACGGTGGCGGCGGCGGACGGCTGCTCGTCGGGCATCGCCGCCGAGCTCGATCTGGGGCCTGCGTCGGACGTGCAGCCGAAGATCCAGTGCCCGGCCTCGTTCTGCAGCAGCGACGCCCAGTGCGCGAGTGCCTGCCCTTCGGCGCAGAGCGCGGTGTGCTCGGGCGGGGTGTGCCAGTACACCTACTCGGGTGGAGGTGGTGGTGGCGGCGGGCCGGCTTGTCCGCAGGCCTTCTGTCGTTTTATCAGCGATTGCTGGAACGTCTGCCCCCAGGCCAACGGCGTGTCCTGCCTGGGGAACGTCTGCCAGTACTGGTGAGCCCAGCGTCCCGATCGGCTCCTCGCCGGCGCTCGGCGAGGAGCCAGCCGGATCAACCCTTCCAGCCGTCCTCGTTCACCCGCCCGCCTCGAGATACTTCACGAACCAGCGGACGATCTCGACCGTCGACGTGACGCGGTTTTCGACCTTGCGGAAGCCGTGGCCTTCGTCGGGGAAGAGCACGTAGTGCACCGGCACGTCACGGCTCTCGAGGCTGTGGACCACCTGCTCGGCCTCGACCACCGGCACGTTGGTGTCGTTGGCGCCGTGGAGCACCAGGGTCGGGGCGACGATGCGGTCGACCTTGTGGATCGGGGACAGCTCGCGCAACATCTCGGCCTCGGTGTCGGGGTCGCCGTACTCGATCTTCGAGATGGCGGCGATATAGGGCTCGGTGTGGGCGAAGAAGGTCTCGAAGTTGACCACGCCGTAGAGGTCGGCACCGGCGGCGAAGAGCCTGGGATAAGAGGTCAGACCGGCGACGACCATGTAGCCGCCGTAGGAACCACCCATGATCCCCAGCCGCGCCGGGTCGGCGATGGCGGCGTCGGTGAGCGCCTTGGCGGAGGCCTCGATGTCGCGGACGCCGTCGGCGCGGAGCGCGCCGTTGTCGAGGTTGACGAAGCGTTTGCCAAACCCCGACGAGCCCCGGACGTTGGGGGCGAAGACCCCGATGCCCTGCGCCAAGAGCGCCTGGTAGACGGCGCGGAAGACCGGCCGCTCCTGACCCTCGGGGCCGCCGTGGAAGCTGAGCACGTAGGGCGCCGGTCCCTCGACACCGGGCGGGCGGTACAGCCAGCCGCTGAGCTCGAGACCGTCGTGGGCCGGATAGCGGAGGAGCTCCGGTCGCACCAGCGAGGCCAGGTCGACGCCGGGGTGGGGGCTGACGGTGACCTGGTGGAGAGCCCCGGTGCCGAGATCGAGGGTCCAGACGTCCCGCGGCGCCGCGGCGCCGGTGGCGGTGAAGGCCAGCCGGCGGCCGTCGTGGGAGAAGGTGAGGGAGCCGACGATCTCCGCGGGCAGCGCGGGCGCCGGTCGCCGCGCGCCGGTGGCGAGATCATAGAACTCGAGCTCGCTCCTGCCGGCGACGTTCCACAGCAGCGCGGCGAGGGTGTCGTCCTCGGTCATGGCGAAGCTCTCGAGCTCGGCGTCGTCGCGGGCGGCGAGGACCTCGATGGGGCTCGGGGTGCCATCCTCGCCGAGGCGAATGCGGGCGAAGGCGAGGAGGTCGCGGCCCTGGTTGGCGGCCAGGTAGAGGGTCTTGCCGTCGCGGGTGAAGCGGCCACCGCCGAAGGTGCCGGGGCCGTCGTGGGGTGTCAGGAGGACTTCCTCGGGGTCCGCCGAGCCGCCGCGGCGGACCAGGAAAAGGTCGTTGTCGCCACGGTTCTTCATGCGCCAGACGATGGCGCGGTCGCCGCTGGGTGACAGGTCCTCGGTGAAGCTCCAGCCGGCGGCGGGGGTGACGAGCTCGGTCTTGCCGCTGGCGGGTTCGTAGAGGTACGGCTGGTTGTCGGCGGGGGAGCGGCGGTTCGAGCTCAGCAGGACGAAGCGTTCGTCGTGGCTCCAGCCGGTCAGGCGATTGCTCTCGCCCTGGTCGGGGGTGATGCGGCGCAGCTCGGTGCCATCGGGTCGCACCAGCCACACCTGAGTGTCGAGGGCGCCACCGGAGGCGGCGTCGAAGGCCAGCCAGGCGCCGTCCGGGGACCATTCGACGCGGCCCACCTGGTCGTCCGAGGCGGTGACGGCGATCGGCCAGCCGCCGTGGGCATCGACGGTCCAGACCTGCGGCAGACCGCTCAGGTCGCACACCACCGCCAGCCGCGAGCCGTCGGCGGAAAAGCTCGGTGAGCCGCAGGAGCCGACCTGTCCCATGCGCGCCACCGTCGTGGCGAGATCCTCGCCGGGGCCCTCGGCGGCCCGGGTCATCGATGGCAGGAGGACGGCGGCGAGGGCGAGAACCAGGAAGCGGGGCGGGCGGCGTCGGCGGTCGAGCATCGCGGATCTCCTCGGGCTTGCGGCGGCGGGTCGATCCCGCCGGGCCGTGGCGGATGGGGCAGGCTGTCCGGGCTGTCGCTTCGGACTGTACGTCCCGCTCTCGGACCGGTCAACCGGCCGGCATGCTGGTCCCGGCGGCGGGCGTGGCGTCACCGCTCCGCCTCGCCGACTCGGTATACTCCGCCCAGCGGTGGCCCCAGGACCGTGTCGAACGCGACCTGGTCCTCGCCGCCGGCCTGGAGACCCGACTTGCCGCCCTGGCGGCGAAGCTGGAGGAGAGAAATGAAAGGCAAAGCCCTTTTCGGTCTAGGTTGTGGTGTGGTCCTCTTGATCGGCGTGGCCCTCGTCCTGTTGCTGGGCGTCGGCGGCTACAACCACCTGGTGACCTTGAGCGAGCAGACCGACGCCGCCTGGGGACAGGTGGAGAACGTCTACCAGCGGCGGGCCGACCTGGTCCCCAACCTGGTGGCGACGGTCAAGGGGGCCGCGAGCTTCGAGCGTGAGACCTTCGAGGCGGTGACCGAGGCGCGGGCCAAGGTCGGGCAGGTGCAGTTCAACGGCGCGCCGACCCCGGAGCAGATGGCGAGCTTCCAGCAGGCCCAGGATTCCCTCTCGTCGGCGCTGTCGCGGCTGCTCGTCGTGGTCGAGAAATACCCCGAGCTCAAGGCGACGGAGGCCTTCCGCGACCTCCAGTCGCAGCTCGAGGGCGCCGAGAACCGCATCGCGGTCGAGCGTCGGCGCTTCAACGAGGCGGCGCAGGCCTACAACACCGCTCGCAAGACCTTCCCGACCATCGTCGTCGCCAACTTCATGGGTTTTGGTGAGAAGCCCTATTTCAAGTCGCAGGAAGGCGCCGATCGGGCTCCAGAGGTGAAGTTCTGACCTCCGCCGCAGGCTGAGGGGAAGACACCGTGCCCACCACCACCGACCGGTTGTTCAGCGCCGCGGACCGCGAGGCGATCCGCCGTGCCGCCACCGAGGCGGAGACGCGGACCTCGGGCGAGATCGTGCCCTTCGTCGTCAACCGTTGCGACGGTTACGAGGAGGCCTCGTGGAAGCTCGCCGCCCTCGCCGCCATGGCGGCGGCCGCAGTGGCCGGGGCGATTCACGTCGAAGGCGGGTTCTGGGGTGGGCTCGGCGTCCTGTGGATGACCTTGCCGGTGGTGGCCGCCGGCGTCCTCGGCTATCTCGCGGCACTGTTCTGGCCCGCCCTGCGACGCCGCCTGGTGCCGCCGGAGGTGCTCGAACAACGGGTGCACCAGCGGGCGATGCAGGCCTTCCTCGAGGAGGAGGTCTTCGCCACCCGCGACCGCACCGGCGTCCTCCTCTTCCTCTCGCTCTTCGAGCACCGGGTCGTGGTGCTGGGTGATGCCGGGATCAACGCCCAGGTCGAGCCCGGCGACTGGGCCGGGATCACCGCCCGTCTCGCGGTGGGGATCCGCCGCGGCCGAGCCGCCGCGGCGCTGGTCGAAGCCATCGCCGAGGTCGGGGCCTTGCTCGAGGAGAAGCAGGTGGAGATCCGCCCCGACGACATCGACGAGCTCTCCGACGAGCTGCGGATCCGCAATGAGTAGGCCTAGTATCTCGCCCGGTGGCCGGTGGCCGGGGCTGGCCCTCGGTCTCTGTCTGCTCGCCGCGCTGGTGGCCGGTTCCTTCGCTGCCGGTGCCGCGGTCGAGGCGGAGATCCCGTACCTCACGGGTCGTGTCGTCGATACCGCCGGCATGCTCAGCGAGGCCGACGAGGCCGAGTTGACGCAGCAGCTCGAAAACCTCGAAAAGGCGACCAGCGCCCAGGTCGTCGTCCTGACCATCGACACCCTCGGCGGCGAGGCCATCGAGGACTACAGCCTGCGGGTCGCCGAGACCTGGAAGCTCGGTCAGGAGGGACGCGACGACGGTGTCCTCTTCCTCATCGTCCGCGACGACC
>JAGQSE010000620.1 GCA_020439725.1 Acidobacteriota bacterium | reverse complement strand
GTCTTCGGTGAGTCCGCGGGCGCCATGAGCCTCGGGGCGCTGCTCGCGGCACCGGCCGCCCGAGGGTTGTTCCGGCGCGCGGTGCTGCAAAGCGGCGCCGCCGCCCACGTCGGGTCGCGCGAGGCTACGGCGCGTCAGGGAAGGGCCTTTCTCGAAGCCCTCGATTTCGATCGCTTCGACACCGAGAGACTGCGGGAGCTGCCCGCGGCGGCGATCCTCGAGGCGCAGCAAGCGTCGACCCGCCGGCCGACGGAGGCCATTCTCCTCCCCTGGCAACCCGTCTACGGCGACGACCTTCTGCCACGGCGTCCCCTCGAGGCCATCGCCGACGGGGCCGCCGCCGGCATCGAGCTGCTGGTGGGGACCAACGCCGACGAGTGGAAGCTGTTCACCGCGGGGATGCTCCGCCTGCACCGCCTGTGCGAGGCAGAGCTCGAAGCGCGCGCGCAGCGCCTCTTCCGCCGCCACGGGCTGTTCGACGTCGACGCCCGACGAGCCGTCGAGATCTATCGGGCCGGGCGCACCGAGGACGCCAGTCCCTACGAGCTATGGGTGGCGATGCGTACCGACGAGATCTTCCGCATCCCCGCCGTCGAGCTCCTCGAAGCCCAGGCGGCCCACGAGCCCCGGGTCTTCTCCTATCGCCTCGACCTCCCCGTACCGGCCATGCCCGACCTCCTGGGCGCCTGCCACGGATCCGACCTCCCGCTGCTCTTCGGCAGCTTCGACCATCCCTACCTGTTGCCCTTCTACCTTCACCGCCGGAGCGCCCGCCAGCTCTCGGAGAGGATGCAGGACGCCTGGACCGCCTTCGCCCGGCGTGGCTCGCCGGCCCACGGCTCGGTCGGGCCATGGCCGTCCTGGGATCCGGTGGCCCGCAAGACCCTGCTGCTCGATCGCCGTTGCAGCCTCGAGCGAGCGCCCCACGAGGCCGAGCGACGGATCTGGTCCGGCGCCGCCACGCCGGTCTTGACCAGCTGACGGGGTCGGAGTCCAGCCCGACCCGGGCGGTGGCCGCGGAGCGCGAATCCGCTAGAATCCGTGCGCAGGAGAACCATCGACCCTCGGCGAGGCGCCGTTCGGGTCGGCTAACCGTTGAGATCCGGTAGGTCGAACCATGGGCAAGAGCCACAAGGACAACAAGTCCGTCAGCCGGAGCAAGCGACAGTTCAAACGTAGATTCGCCGAGATCGAGCACGATCTCGAGAGCGACGTCGTCGGCGAAGAGCTCGACGACTTCCTCACCGATGACGACGAAGACGGGGAGGACGGCGAGCTCGACGCAGACGACGCGGGCGACGCGGACGACGGCGAGCCGGCCCAAGGCGCGAGCTCCTGATCGGGGCGACGGAGCCGCCTCCGGGCTGCGGTATCATCGGTTCCCAGACACCCTTTCACCCACGCCGGGCCGGTACCGCCGGCCCGCGCGTCCCCGGCGGTTTTGGGAGGTTCTCCGATGCACGCTGCCCGTCGTCCTACCGCGTGGTTGTCCGCCCCGGCCTTGCTGCTGGCCCTGCTCGCAACGCCCGTCTTCGGCGCCACCCGGCTCGAGGGCTTGCACCAGGGCGCCCGCATCGTCCGCACCGCTGACGGTGTACCCCATGTCTATGCCGCCGAAGACCTTGACGCGGCCTACCTCCTGGGCCGTCTCCACGCCCAGGATCGTTTCTTCCAGATGGACTCGCTGCGCCGTATCTTCAGCGGCACGACGGCCGAGATCGTGGGAGACGCGGGGCTCGCCAGCGACGTCCAGTTCCGCACCCTCGGTCTACGGCGGGCCGCCGAAGAGACCCGCGCCGCCCTCGGCCCGTCGACGTTGTCGTGGCTCGAAGCCTATGCCGACGGAGCCAACGAGTACCTGGCGAGCCACCCTCTGCCCCTCGAGTACACGGCCCTCGAGCTGACGTCCGCGAGCGTCCCAAAATGGACCGTCACCGACAGCCTGGTCATCGCCAAGGGCCTCGCCTTCGGCCTGTCCTTCGAGCTCACCGAGCTCGACACGACGCCCGCGCTGCTCACCTACCAGGCGTCGGGCACCCTGACCGGCTTCGACGGCACCGCGCTCTTCTTCGAGGACCTCTTCCGCGTCGATCCCCTCGATCCGACGGTATCGATCCCCGGCTTCCTCGGTGGACCGGCGGTGCCCGGCGGCGGAACGAGCCAGGCGAGCGATCCGCTGCGTAGCGCTCAGACCGCCGCGGTCGAAGCGCTCGATGCCTACCTCCGACCCGAAGCCCTCGAGCTGGCCCGGAGCTACCGCGACAAGCTCGCCGCCATCCCCAACCTGCGCCCGGTGGTCGAGGCCCGCGAAGCGGCCCGTGGCAGCAACTGGTGGATGGTCGGCCCCGAGCTCTCCGCCGACGGGCGCGCCCTCCTGGCCAACGATCCGCACCTCTCGCTGGGGACACCGGCCACCTTCTACGAGGCTCATCTGCAGGTCTTCGATCCCAACCGCCGCCGCGTCCTGAGCGCCAGCGGCATCACCTTCCCGGGCGTCCCGGCCATCGCCCAGGGCTGTAACAGCGTCTTTTGCTGGGGCTCGACGACCAACCCCCTCGACGTCACCGACGTCTACCAGGAGGTCCTGGTGTTCGACCCGCAGACCGGTCTACCCAAGGCGACGATCTTCGACGGCCAGGAAGAACCCGTGGTCCTCATCCCGCAGGTGTTCCGGGTCAACCAGATCGGCGACGGCATCGCCGACGATCTGTCGATCGCCGACGTCGGCCCCCTCGATGGCGGGCTGACCTTGGTGGTGCCGCGGCGCAACAACGGCCCCATCGTCGCCGTGATGCCCGGCAGCGGCCTCGAGGCCACCGCCCTGAGCGTCCAGTACACCGGCTGGCGTGCGACGTTCGAGGTCGACGCCTTCCTCACCTGGCTGCGCGCCACCAGCCTCGACGGCTTTGTCGAGGGGCTCCAGCACTTCGACGTCGGCTCGCAAAACTGGGCCTATGTCGACGTCTTCGGCAACTTCGCCTACTTCACCAGCGCCGAGATGCCGCTGCGCGAAGACCTGCAGACTCTGAACGCCCCCGACGGCGCACCGCCCTTCCTGATCCGCGACGGCACCCACACCTTCCACAACGAGTGGCTCGAAGCCACCGGTGACCGTGATCCCAACCAGGCCCTCAACTACCAGATCCTGCCCTTCTCCGAGATGCCGCAGGTGGTCAACCCGGAGCGGGGTTACATCCTGTCGGCCAACAACGACCCCGTGGGCACGACCCTCGACAACAACCCGCTCAACCAGGTCCGGCCGGGCGGCGGGCTCTACTACCTCAACGCCGGCTACGCCAACCTCCGCGCCGGCCGCATCCAGCGCCTGATCGACGAGCAGATCGCCTCCGGGGAGGGCTTCACCCTCGCCGATCTCGAACGGATGCAGGCCAACAACCAGTTGCTCGACGCCGAGCTCCTGGCACCGTTCATCGTCGAGGCCTTCGCCAACGCCGGTGCCGCCGGGGCCCCCGCGGCCCTCGCATCGCTGGCGGCGGATCCTGGAGTCGCCGAGGCGGTCGGACGCATCGCTGCCTGGGACTTCTCGACGCCGACGGGAATCCCCGAGGGCTATGACCCCGGGGATGGCCTCGGACCGCTCCCGGAGCCGGGTCCGGCAGAGGTCGCCCACAGTGTCGCGGCGACGCTCTACGCCACCTGGCGCGGCCAGCTGATCCACAACGTCATCGACGAGACCCTGGACCCCCTGGGGATGGCGGACGTCCTCCCCGACGGCCGCCAGGCGCTGATGGACGTCGGTCACCTGCTCCTCGAGTTCGACCAGAACCAGGGTGTGGGTGTGTCGGGGCTCGCCTTCTTCCCGGTCACCGACGACGCACCGACCCCTGAGGCGGCCCGCGATCTGGCGGTGCTCGAGAGTCTGCGGGACGCCCTCGACCTGTTGTCCGGACCCGACTTCGAGGCGGCCTTCGGCGGCTCCACGGACCAGGAAGACTACCGCTGGGGCCGGCTCCACCGCATCGTCTTCGACCACCTGCTCGGCACACCGTTCAGCGTCCCGCCGGCCGGCGGTTTCCCTGACCTGTCAGCGGAGCTGCCGGG
This sequence comes from Acidobacteriota bacterium, assembly GCA_020439725.1. GTDB lineage: Bacteria > Acidobacteriota > Thermoanaerobaculia > Multivoradales > JAHZIX01 > JAGQSE01. Next base: position 12,605 of record JAGQSE010000620.1, on the reverse strand, counting down.
CATCCCACGGGCTGGTGGATTCCAAACCGTCGATGCGGCGTCGCACAGTACCCGGGCCGATGCCGCCAACGACTTCATGTTCGGCAGCGGCCCCGCCCGACGGTTCGTCGGCGCTCCGAGCCGCACCGCTCTCGAGGCGTACCAGACGATCCCGGGCGGCGCCAGCGGCATCCTGGGCAGCCCCTTCCAGACGGATCAGCTCCGTCTGTGGCTGGTCAACGAGTACCACCCCCTCGTGCTGCGGCCCAGCGAGGTGCAGGCCGGTCGTATCGAGCAGGAGGTTTTCGCTCCCGGTCCCTGAAGCGCCGCTCGCCACGCGGGCGGCGTCCGACCTCAGACGTAGCGTTCGGCCAGGATCCGCCGGTGGTGCGCCCAGTGGCCGGCGAGGAGCCAGACTAACGCGCGGACCGTGCAGGACGCGCCGCTCGCCACGCCGCGAACGTCGAGGTCCGACGGGCGTAGGGTCTCGACCAGCGACAGCGACGCCCGGCGCGCCGCCGCGAGCTCGTCGGCCAGCGAGGCGAGGGACCGGTCCTCGAACCCCGCAGCTCCCATGAACTGATCCTGGTCGAAGCCCGGCAGCGGGTCCGGGTGTCGGCGCGCGAACCACAAGACCCGGTGTGCGAACACCCGCTCGCCGTCGGCCACATGCCCGAGCACCTGGGCGATGGTCCACTTGCCGGCACCGTAGCTGTGGCGCGCCAGAGCCGGGTCGAGGCCCGAGGCCCAGGCGACGGTTTCCTCCCCCTGCCGGTGGAGGGTGACGACGATGTCGCCGTCGGGCACCTGCGACAGGTAGCCGTGGTAGAAGGGCGCGCACTCGTCGAGGGCGGGACGCTTGGCGAAGATCATGGCTCTCTCCTCGGTCGGGTCTCCGAAGTCCTCCGGGAAACGGCTCCGGAGAACGGTGGGGCGATGGCAGCGCTGTTCTATCATCGGCGCCACGAGCGCGAACAGCCCTCGCCCGATCGATGAAACGAGCAGCGACCCGAGCCCACAGCGAGTGATCCCGCGAACGATGCCGAGGAGGCCCTAGCGTGCCCATCACAGCCCCTTCCCGCGCCCACCGCCGGCGACACGGCGTCCCCGCCGTCCTGGCCGCCCTGCTCCTCGTCACCGCCCTCGGTTGGCCCTCGGTTTCCTCCGCCGACGCCCGGCAAGAAGACGCCGTAGCAGCGGTGCGCGCCTTCCGCCAGCAGCACGCGGCGGAGATCCTCGAGGACTTCGCGGCCCTCCTCGCCATGCCCAACGTCGCCCGCGATCTGGACGACGTCCGCGCCAACGCCGAGCACATCCGCGACTCCCTCGCCCGGCGGGGCGTCGCGGCACGGCTTCTCGAGATCGACGGTGCGCCGCCGGTGGTGTTCGGCGAGCTCCGCGTCCCGGGGGCCGAGCGGACGCTGGCGATCTACGTCCACTATGACGGTCAACCCGTCGACGCGACCCAGTGGAGCCAGCCGCCCTGGCAACCGACCCTGGCCACCGCGGCGTTCGAGGCCGGCGGAACGGTCCGGCCGATGCCAAAACTCGGCGAGGCGGTGGATCCCGAGTGGCGGCTCTACGGGCGCTCCGCGGGCGACGACAAGGCGCCGATCCCCGCGATCCTCGCCGCCCTCGACGGGCTCGAGGCGGCGGGGCTCATGCCGCGCTCGAACCTCAAGTTCTTTCTCGAGGGCGAGGAAGAGGCCGGTTCGCCACACCTCGAGGAGTACATCGAGAAATACCGCGAGCTTCTGAGCGCCGACCTGTGGCTGATCTGCGACGGCCCGGTGCACCAGAGCGGCGCTCCGCAGCTGGTCTTCGGCGTCCGCGGCTACACCGGCTTCGACCTGACCACCTATGGCGCCAACCGCTATCTGCACAGCGGGCACTATGGCAACTGGGCCCCCAACCCGGCCCTCGAGCTGGCGCAGGTCCTGGCGGGCATGAAGGACGGGGCAGGCAACGTCGTCATCGAGGGCTTCTACGACTCGACGGCGCCGATCACCGACGCCGACCGCGCCGCCATCGCCGGTCTTCCCGACTACGACGAGACCCTGCGCCACGAGCTCGGCCTGGCGGCCACCGAGGGCGGCGGCGCTCCGCTCCTCGAACGCCTCCTCGTCCCCTCGCTCAACATCCGTGGCATGGCCAGCGGCGCCGTCGGCGACGCGGCGCGAAACGTCATCCCCACCGAGGCGACGGCGACCCTCGACATCCGGCTGGCCAAGGGCAACGACCCGGCGGGGATGCTCGACCGGGTCGAGGCGCACCTCGAGGGCCGCGGCTATCACGTGGTCCACGAGCCACCCGACGCCACGACCCGCGGCACCTACCTACGGCTGGTCTACATGGTGCGCAAGGAGGGCTACCCGGCGGCGCGCACCGCCATGGACGAGCCCGCCGTGACACCGGTCATCGCCGCCGCGGAGCTCGCCGCCGGCAGGAAGCCCCTCCTCGTCCCGACCCTCGGTGGCTCGTTGCCGCTCTATCTTTTCGTCCGCGACCTGGGGGCTCCGCTGGTCATCGTCCCCATCGCCAACTACGACGACAACCAGCACGGTCCCGACGAGAACCTGCGGCTTGGCAATCTCTGGTACGGCATCGACCTGATGGGCGCCGTCTTCTCGATGCCCTGATCTCGAGCTCCCGGCTTCGGAACGACGGTCTCGTGAGGACGGTCTCGAGAGGACGGTTCCGAGACCGCGCACTCGGAACCTGCGCACGGGAAGGCGGCCCGGGTCGGTCACGGCGGTTTCGCGAGTCGCTATACTTGCCGCCATAGATTCATCCTCATCGACGGCAAGGAGGATCCCCGAACCCGGCCCGCCTCTCGCCCCCCCTGACCCACGGGTCGCTCGAGCAAGATCATGGACACCCCGCGCTCTCGGCAGTCGATCCGCGTCGGCGACCAGCTGGTCGTCCTTCCCCGGGGAGTGAGCGCCGATCGCTGGGCCCTCGAGCGGGTCTCGTGGCAGAACCCGCGGATCCGCGCCTACCTCCAGTGCATCCAGCTCCTCGGCACGGTGCTCGAGAGCAACTACGCGATCCTCCATTGCTCACCGGATCGCCTCGACGAGATCTGGTCGAAGGTGCGGCGGAGCGCCGACACCTTCGAGCACCAGCTCCTGCCATTGCTCCGGGTACCGTCGAACATTCCGAGCCTCGACCAGGCGCGCGAGCGCGCCCTGGACGGCGGCGAGATGCTGCTCGCCACCACCGTCGAGAAGCTCCGCAGCTTCCCCGACGAAGTGCCACCGGAGGGTCTCCTCGAGCTACGCAAGACGCTTTGCACCGCCATCGGCCAGATGTACGGCTATTTCCAGGACACTTTCGGCGACATCATGGCCAACGACCCGCGGAGCCGCTACGACGCCGACTATTTCCTGTCGCGGCGGTTCCGCCAGGACATCGAGGACGCCGAGTGGCTGCACCGCACCGTCGCCGCCCTCGACGCCTACCTGCACACCCTGGAGCCGGTGCGCCAGAGGCACCTGGCGGAGCGGAGCCAGCTGCTACGGCGCGACGGGGTCATGCCCGAGGCGGACGAGTGGGTGGGCACCGCCCACTTCCTCGACGAGCTGTTGTCGGTGCTGACCCCGAAGCTCAAGGAAGTGCTGGCGCTCCACGGGGTCCGCTTCCAGGAGCTCGAGATCCTCGACCGCTACGCCTCGGACATCCCGGCCTACTGCCAGGTCCTCCAGGCCACGTACGAGACCGGTCGCGAGACTCTCGAGCGCCTCGCCGGAGGTAGCGCCGCCACGCCCGTGGAAAGCAGGACCACCGCGTCGAGCACCTGTGGCGAGGTCTTCAGCCGGCGCCTCGCTCATCTCGCGGACCGCCTCGATCAGCCGCTCCGCGACCTCTTCGCCTTCGTACCGCTGTGGCTCGCCGGCATCGGCAACCGCCGCGCGCTGCTCTTCCGAGCCCACGACGAGGGCTGAGCCCCGCTCAGGACTCGAAGCTTCGAGAGCTCGGCGGCGTCAGGGCTCCGACGCGATCTCGGCACCCGCCGAGTAGGCGTGGAACTCGGGGGCGTAGAGCGACTCGACGGTGGCCGGACCGACGCGGAAGCGGCCGGCGTGGGCGACGCGCAGACGGTGCTTCAACACCACCTCGCCGGCGGGCAACCAGTCGAAGAAGAAGTGGGCGCCGCTGTCACGGATCTCCTCGTACCAGCCGATCCCCAGGTCCCAGCGATAGCCCGAGCGCTGGCTTTCGGGCTCGAAACCGGCGCCGCGGGGATCCGCCAGGTGGACGAACTCGGCGGCGTGCTTCGAGCGCAAGGTGATCTGCACCTCGACCTGGTCGCCGACGGCGACCTTGGCGCCCTCCTCGAGGGGCTCGAGGACGAAGCCGGTGCCCGGGTTGTGACGGCGGAAGAAGTGGCGCTCCACAGAGAAGAAGTCGCCGTCTCCCGCCGCCGGCAGGCGCTCGGTCGAGAAGTGCCAGGTGGCGGAGGCGAACATCAGACCCGGGGTGTCCTTCTCCACCACCACCGTCGATTGCGTGGCGGGATCGAGCTGGTCCCCCGGCACCACCACCTGGACGCCCTTGCCGGTGTACTCGGCGGGATCGAACTCGAAGCGCTCGACCTGCGGCCCGATCTCGACCGTCGCCGCCTCGCGGGCACTGAGCTGGCCCTCGGCTTCGAGGTAGTGGACCAAGGCGTAGATCACCTCGGCGGTGGCGCGGGTGGACTTCCAGTGGTTGAGCTTCTTGTCGAGCATCAGCCACTGCACCAGTCCCTGGCGTCGCGGGTCGTCGGGCGCCAGCTCGGTGAGGGTGCGGAGCGCGAAGGCGTGACCCTCGACGGTGTCGTTGTACCAAAGCCACGAGCGCTCCTCCGGCGCCCAGTAGGTGCCCAGGTCGGCGTCGGTCTTCGCCGAGTCCATGACCGCGTCGAAGACCAGCCGGGCGTCGTCGCCGCGACCCGCCCGGGCGAGCGTCAGCGCCAGGTACCCCTTGAGCAGCGGCGAGTGATCGCGCCAGTGGCGGAAGGAATGCTCGAGGAGGCGCTTCCTCTCGTCGGCGGTGAAGACGCCGCCGGTCCACGAGTCGTCGGGATAGCTCGACAGGACGTACCCGAGGAAGGTGGTGATCTCCCAGCAGCAGTCCTCGTCGACCATTTTGCCGGCGATCTCGTCGAGGTAGTGGCGGTGCATGTAGGACCATGCCGCGACCACCATGTCCTGGGGAACGTCGACGCCGAACTCGAGGGCCTTCGAGAAGCCGTAGAGCTGGTACAGCGTCATGTAGGGCGACGGCGGCCCACCGGGCCACCAGGGGAAGGCGCCGAGCGAGGTCTGAGCCTGCTCGAGCTGCGCCAGGGAGGTCTTGCGCTGCGCCTCGGCGATGGCCGGGTCGAGGACCTTGATCAGCTCGTCGGCAGCTTCGGCACCACCCCGTGACTCGACCAGCCAGGGGCTCTCGACCAGCAGCATCCGGCGGTTGGGATCGGGCTCGTCCCAGCGCTCGAGCCGGGTGTCGCGCTCGGCGAGCTTCTTCGCCATCTCCGCCACCGCCGGATAGCGGTCGAAGAGGCTCGACAAGATCCCCGTCGACAGGAAGCGGTTGAGCGTCTGCTCGGTGCACTCGTAGGGATAGTCGACGAGATAGGGCAGGGCCGAGAGGACGCTGTAGAAGAGCTGGGCGTCGAGGGTCACCACCAGCTGCTCGTCAATCCGGCTCGGATCGTCGGTGGCGGCCATGTCGGGGAACGAGAGCTCGCGGCGGTCGTCGCCCTGGAGCGCCGCGAACCGCGACTGGGCCAGGTGGAAGCGCCCGGGCAGGAGCGGCAGCGGGCGCTGCTCGCCGTCGCTCTGGTCGCCGGCCCGCGCCACCGCCTTGAACACCGTCGCACCGACGCGGCGCGGCGCGTCGAGCTCGAAGGTCAGCGTCCGGCTCTTCCCCGGCTCGACGGCGAAGAGCACACCGGTGGCGCCCGCGAGCCCGAAGGCCGGCGCCAGGTCCTCCCCCGTGTCGGGGTCGGTGAGCGTCACGTCGAGAGCCCCCTCGAGGACCGTCTCGCCAGCGTTCTGGACCACCACCCGCACCTCGGCATGGTCCCCTTCGCGCAGGAAACGCGGCAGGTACGGACGGACCAGGAGCTCCTTGACCGTCTGGGTGGTGCGATGCGCGGTGCCGAGCCGCAGGTCCCGGGTCAGCGCGTGGGCCCAGACGTCCCACTCGGTGACCGAATCGGGGACGGTGAACTCGAAGCTCACGCTGCCATCGGCGCCGAGGCGGAGCTTCGGCTGCCAGAAGGCGGTCTCGCTGAAGTCGGAGCGCACTTCGAGCTCTCCACCAGCGGCCGAGGGAGCCGGCGCTGGGGGCGGCGCCGGGGGCGCTACTACGATCTCCTCAACGACGCTGCCCACCGAGGCGGCCTCGAGAGCGGGGGGCGCGTCGCCGACGACCGTGATCTCGTCGTCGCTCTCGGGGACCGGAGCCGCGGCCATGGTCATCTGCGGCGCCACACCGCCCTTGAAACGGCGCAGACCGCGGACGTTGCCGGGACCGCCGACGCCGTAGGCCGAGAAGAACTCGAGCCGATCGCCGCGCAGCGGAGCGACCCGCGGAATCGGCGCGAAGTCACGACCGCCGCGCCAGGAGCTCCCCGCGCTCCCCAACGAGCTCGACACCGTCAGCGGCCAGTTGCTCTGCCGATACAGGTCGTCGAAGCCCGGCGGGTCGTGCTGCTCGAAGAGCTCGAGACTGCGGTCGTACATGTAGGCCAGCACCTCGGCGGCGCCTGCACCGAGGGCCGCGCCGTCGGCGCCGGTGACGCGGATGCTCCAGGTTTCCTGGTCGCCGGGGCGCAGCCGGTCGCGGAAGCTCTCGAAGCTGAGCTCGAGCTTACGGTCGTCCCAGGGCACCGCGACGGCACGACGCTGGGTCATCAGCTGGTGGTCGCGAAGCGCGGTGAGCGTGACGCCGAAGCCGCCGCGGAGCTCCTCGGTGATCGGGACCTCGACCCACCGCGGACCCTGGCTCGAGTCGAGGACACGACGTTCGAAGCGCTGCCCCCGGCGGCTGAGCTCGAGCACCATGAGCTGATCGGGGAGCCCCGAGTCGACCCAGAACCTGGCGGTGCTGCCGACGGCGGCCGAAGGCTGGGCCGAGAGCAGGGCCAGGGGAACCGCCAGCGGCCGGTCCTCGCCCGCGACGACCAGGTCTGTATGGGTCTCGAAGAGCGCTCCGAAGGGGTCCTCGGTGCGGTAGTGGAGCCGATAGGCGCCGGCGGCGAGGGGCCCCAGATCGAGGCGGCGCTTGGCCCCGTCCTCGGCGCGATGCTCGAGAGTGCCCTGCGCGACCTCGACGCCGTCGGCCCACAGGTGAAGCACCTCCGCCGCCTCGACATCGGTGTCCCAACGCGGCCGCAAACCGTCGCCCTCGGTGCGGTAGGCGGCTTCGTCGTCGGACTCGAGCGCCTCCTCGACCGGCAGGTCCGCGGGCAGACTGGCGGTCTCGGGCTCCTCGAGCCGCACCAGACGCCAGCTGCCGCTACCCGCGCGCGCGACGCCGTCGAGGTCGGTGCGGCTGACCTCGACCGCGACCGGCGAGCCCGCCGCGTGGACCTCGCCACCGGTGTCGAGCTTGGCTTCGACGGCGACGAAGCCCAAGCGGAAGACACGCTCGGCGGTACGGGTCTCGCCGCCCTCGTCGGTGACCTCGGCGGTGACGCGGAAGAGGTAGGTGACCTCGGTGTCGGCCTCGGCCTCGTCGGCCTCGGGGGTGAACGCGAGCTCGAAGCGACCGTCGGCATCGACCTCGGCGGTACCGGCGGCGAGCGTTTCCGAGCTTCCCGACGGGCGCGGTCGCCACCACCCGAAGAGCGGGTAGATGGGCTCGCGCTCGACACGCCAGCGCACCTCGCCGCCGACCAGCGGCAAGCCGAAGTAGTAGCGCGCTTCGCCGTCGAAGCGTGCCGGGCGGTTGAGCCGCAGCGTCTCGTCGGGTTCGCCGAGGGTGACCTCGAAGGTCGGACGCTTGTACTCCTCGACGGCGAAGAACGCTGCGTCGCCATCGGGGGAACGCAGGCTCCACTGGCCCAGCAAGCGGCCGGCAGGCAGCGTGAAGGTCCCCGCGGCGGAGCCGAAGTCGTCGGTGGTCACCGTCCGCCGATCGACGACCTCGCCGTTGGCGTCCCACAGCTCCACCTCGAGCTGCCGGTCGGGCATCACCTCGTAGGAACCCTCCAACGACCGTCCTCGGATCGCGACCACCTTCCACTCGACCTCCTGCAGCGGCCGGTAGGCGCTACGGTCGGTGTAGATCATGGTCGTCGACTCCTCTTCCTCTTCCGCGATGCCAAAACTCAGTCCGCCGCGGTCGAGAGTCACGTCGTCTCCGTACCGGACCACGATGAAGTGTGAGTCGTGATCCCGACCCCTCCCCGAGAAGACCACCCTTCCTTCGGCATCCGTCGTCGCCTTGTCGACCGCCTGGTGGCCTCGGCGCCAGTCGAGGCGATAGAGCACCACCCGCGCTCCGGCGACCGGCCTGCCGCTCGATCCTGAGAGGACCGTGACCTCGACGTCGCCGGCCACCGAGCGCGAGGTCGAGACGAGATCGCCGACGATCAGCGTCACCGCCTGGAGCGAGTTGCCGGGCTCGCGGAAATCCCCCCGCACCGACGCGATGACGACATAGAGCCCGGGCTCGCCACCCTTGGCCAGATGCGGCACGACATAGTGGCGATGCCGGCCGAGGTCCGGGGTCGGGGGCAACGGCTCGGCCCATTCGGCGACGGGCTGGCCCGAGGCGAGGAGAGCCGGGATCTCGCGGTAGGAGGGCAGCAGGTTGTAGTCCTGGGTCGAGGTGATGGCCTTCTCGAGATCGAGACGGTAGGCGCGAAAGTGGAGGCCCTCGAGGTTGGCATAGTCGACCTGGATCGACCGGCGATGGGCGCCGTCGGAGGCCATCGTCTGCAGCTGGTACGAGGGGGCCTCGAGGGCGGCGACGAGCTGTCCGCAGCGCTGGCCGCCGGGCGAGTCGGGGTGTGCGTCCCGACCCTCGCGCGCCAGATCCCGCGCTTCCGCGAGGGCCCGCGGACCACCGAGCTGCCGCTCGAGGCGGGCTCGTTCATAGACCCCCATCGACCACCATGGGTACGTTCGGCCGAGCTCGTCCAGGTGCCGATCCAGGTCCGCCGTCAGAACCCGGGTCTGGGGCGCGCGGGTGAACGAGGCCGCCAACCGGCGGATCCGCTCGAGCCGTGCTTCGAAGGCCGCCTCGGGGCGATCCGAAGCGCGGTGCCAGGCCTCGAGGTCTTCGAGCACCAGCGAGATCTTGAGCAGCGGGTGGACCGTCGGGTCCGCCAGCGCGTCGGCGGGCGGTTCCTCTCCCGACGGTGACCGGCCGAGGAGCTGGCCGAGATCGAGGCGGTAGACGCCGTTCGACTGGCTCGGTGACCACAGGCTGGTGTTGGCCAGGAGCTCGACCCAAAGGTAGGCGACGGTGTCTCGCAGCGTGCCGCGAATCCGCGGTGGGTAGTCGTTCTGGTCCAGGTGTTCGCCGAGCACCCCGACGGGGCCCGCCCCCCAATCCTCACGCTGCCGCCACAGCTGGTCGTAGACGTCGAAGACGGCGGCGGTGATCTGCTCGGTGGTCCAGCGCTCGATGGGCAGCTCCGCCGCCGCGGCGACCCGCTCGCGCCGGCCGATCTCCCAGCCGTAGGCCCAGCGATACTCGAGCAGCGCCTGGGCGTAGAACAACGACACGATGGCGCGGCGCCTCGGGTCTTCGGGCCGCGGCGCCGAGCGCAACAGCTCGACGGCACCCTGATAGCCGCCGAGGGCGGTGCGCAGCTGGCTCTCGCGCACCAGCGCCCGGACGGCGTTCTGCTCGTCTCCCGCCGCCTGCGCCGCGCTTCGCAGCTCCGCCGTCAGCTCCGCCGCGCGTTCGAGCTTCTGCTCCGAGATGCTCTTCGCGATCTCCTGCCATCGTGCGTCCATGGAGACCTCCTCCTGGTGCCCGCTCGTGGCACCGGATGTAGGTGAAGCGGGGAAGCCGGCCCCGCTGGCGGCGGAGGGCAGGAGCAGGAACAGCAGGCAGGAAGCGGCGGCGAAACGAAGGCAGGCGCGGAGCAGTCGGTTTGGCAGGCTCATCCCGTCAGTTTAGACGCATCGGGAGAGCGAAACGAAACCGTCGGATACCGGGCCCTCAGGACCCGGCGTCCCGCAGCTCGAGGAGATCCACCTCGGTGGTGATGATGTCGCGAATGCCGGAAAGGGCTCCGTCTTGAGGCTCCGCTCCCCCGCCCTTGAGAAAGATGCTGAAGGTCGATCCTCGCCCCAGCGCGCTCTGGGCGCGGAGCGAGAAACCCATGGCCTCGCACAACGAGCGCGAGATGCTCAGCCCGAGACCCGTGCCGCCCGGCCGCCGGGCGCTGCTCTCCCCCTGGCGAAAGGGCTCGAAGATCGCCTCGAGCTCTTCCTCGGCGATCCCGACACCGGTGTCCTCGACGTCGATGCGCAGCGGCTCGCCGGAGCGTTGATCGACCAGCAGGCAGACGGCCACCTCGCCGTCGGTGGTGAACTTGAGGGCGTTGCTGATCAGGTTGATGAGCACCTGTTTGAGCTTGAGCTCGTCGGCGCGCACCGTTGCCGAGGCCTCGGGCAGGCGCGCCTTGAGATCGACCCGCTCGGCTTCGACACCGCTGCGGATCTGGCCGACGGTCTCGAGGATGAGCTTTCTCGGGTCCACCGGCCGATAGGCCAGCTCCTGGCGACCGGACTCGACCTTGGCGACCTCGAGGACGTCGTTGATCAGGGCCAGGAGATGCTCGCCGTTGGCGCGGATCCGGTCGAGATAGCGCAGCTCCTGGGAGGTGAAGCGGCCCTCCGTATTCTTCGCCAGGATGTTGGCGAAACCGATGACCGAGTTGAGCGGGCTGCGCAGCTCGTGGCTCATGTTGGCGAGGAACCGGCTCTTGGTGCGACTCGCCTCCTCCGCCGCCTCCTTGACCACCTTGAGGTCGGCCTCGGTGCGCCGGCGCTCTCGCACCTCGCGCTCGAGCTGCCGCGTCTTGGCGGTCAGCTCGGCGGTACGCTCGGACACCCGGCGTTCGAGCTCGTCCCGGTTCTTGAGCACCGCCTCCTCGGCGCGGCGGCGCGCGGCGATGTTGGGCAGCCAACGGTGGAGACCGACCGCCAGCAGGGTGAAGCCGCCGAGGAAACCCACGACCTTTTCGGCGACGGTCTCGGACGGGGTAGGGCCGAGGAAGACGAAGCGGGTGAGCCAGGTGAAATGGTCGCTGATGTCGACCAGGGCACCGAAGGCGAGAAGGAACAAGCCGCCTAGGATGAACCGCCACCCGCGCTCGCGCCCCAGCCCCTCGCGCCGGCCGACACGCCAGGCGAACCAGCCGATGCCGAGCATCACCAACGCCACGACGACTTCGACGACGAGGCTGAAGACGTTCATGACGCGCCCGCCATGGCCATAGTCAGAGGCTGCATGCCCTTCCAGTTTATCTCACTCGCGCCGAAGCATCGGCACCTGTCTATCCCTGGGCTGGCAGCCCGTGGCAGAGGAAGAGCCCCGGGCTGCTAACATGCGCCGTCCGTCGCATCGCCCCCGCCGCAGCACCCGTCAGCAAAGGACACGACCATGGGAATCCTCTCCGGAGCCGCCGCCATCAGCCGCTATCGAGTCACCTCGCGTCCCGAGGAACCGGACTTCGACGCCGCCCGCTTCACCGAGATCGCCGCGGGATCGGAGGTGCGGGAAAGTCTCGGCTTCGTCCCCATGGAGCTCGGCTCTCCGTACCGCGTCGGTCACAGCCGCTTCGCCTTCCGGGTTCGCATCGACACCCTCCGAGCCGACGCCACCGCGGTCCGCGAGCGGGTGCGGGCCCTGATCCAGGCGGAGACCGAGGCCACGGGGATGCCCTTCATCGGCTCGCGCAAGAGAAAGCAGCTGCGGCAGCTGGCGGAGGAGGAGCTCATCGTCCGTTCCTCCCCGCGCTCACGGATCGTCGAAGGCTGCATCGACGGCGATGTGCTCTACGTCGCCACGACGGCGCGCTCGCGACTGGGCACGGTGCTGGTGCTGCTGCAACGGATCGGCGTCGTCGCCGAGCCCTTGGCGCCGTGGACCGAGGGCGACGCCCCCGACGTCGAGAGCTCGGTGGTCGAGGTCCGCGAGCCGGGACAGAGCATCCTCGGCTGCCGTTTCCTCCGCGCCCTGATGGGGGATCGCGAGCTCTTCTTCGAACCGGAATCGGGAAGCGTCCGGTTGCAGACTCACGAAGCCAAGATCAACCTCAGCGGCGCCGTCGTCGGCGACCTGATGCGCTATCTCGACCGCGGCGCCGAGGTGCTCTCCGCCAAGCTCACCACCGGCGAGATTGCCCTGCGCCTCGACGCCCTCGACTTCCGGCTCAGCGGTCTCAAGGTCGAAACCGGCCGCCACGAGCATTGGACCGAGCTCCTCGACGAGCGCCTCGAGAAGATCTCCGCCGCCTGGGATCTGCTCGACCGGAAGTACCGCGAGCTGGCTCCCGAGCTGGCGACCGCCGTCACGGTCGCCTGACGGAGCCTCGGCCGGCGCTCCTCCGGACCTCCTCGGACAGCTCGAAAGAGCGTTCAAGCCCACCCTCCCCGTTGGGGTGGTTTTGG
>JAGQSE010000619.1 GCA_020439725.1 Acidobacteriota bacterium | reverse complement strand
CCGGTGAGGATCACCGTCACCCCGGCACGGCGCACGGCTTCGGAGAGCGCCAGCGAGCAGGTGTTGTAGGTCTCTTTGACCGGGCACTCGCTGTGCGCCACCATCGTCTCGAGCCGCTCGATCACCTGCTCGGGCCCGAACTCGATGGGATGGTGCACCGAGCCCACGGTCTCGGCCATGAGCTCCTGGAAGCGGACCTCCGAGCGCTGCTGGGCGCCAAAGCCCACCGAGAAGGAGTGGCGGCGGACCCCCGGGGTGGCATCGGAGACCAGCGCGGCGATGAGCGACGAGTCGAGGCCGCCGCTCAGGTAGAACCCGACCTCCACGTCCGCCTGCAACCGGCGTCGCACCGAGCGATCCAGGAGCTCCGCCAGCTCGTCTCTGGCGGCAATCTCATCCACCGGGGCCAAATCCCGGGCGTCGGCGAGACGCGGGTAGTCGAGGTCCCAGTACTCGCGCTCGCGGACCTCGCCACCTTCGACCACCAGGCAGTGCCCCGGCCGCAGGCTGTGGATCCCGGTGAAACAGGTGCGGGGGCTCACCAGCCCCGGGAACATCAGCACCTGATCGAGACCGCCCAGGTCGAACCGGGGGTGGACCTCCGGGTGGCGGAGCAGCGCCTTGATCTCCGAGGCGAAGAGCAGATGGTCACCGATCACCGTCCAGTAGAGCGGGCAGATGCCGAAGGGGTCGCGAGCCAGCAGCAGCCGGCGGCGGGGGCGGTCGTAGAGGGCGAAGGCGAACTGGCCGTCGAGGCGGTCGAGAAGGCCCGGTCCCCGCTCCTCGTAGAGGTGGACCAGCGCCTCGACGTCGCCTTGCGTCTCAAGCCGGTGACCGCGCTCCGCGAGCTCCTGACGCAGCTCGCGGTAATTGAAGATCTCGCCGTTGCAGACCAGGACCAGCGATCCGTCTTCGTTGGTGAGCGGCTGCTCGCTGCCCTCGAGGTCGATGATCGACAGGCGGCGGAAACCGAAGGCCACGGCGGGATCGCTCCACGAGCCGCAGGAGTCGGGACCTCGGTGCACCAGCGCTTCGGCCATCGCCACCGCCACCGGCGCCTCGACGGGGCGCTCGCCGCGGAGATCGAAAATCCCGGCGAAACCACACATCAGGCGGCCCCTCCGGCGACGGTGCGAAGCATCCGGGTCACCACGAGTCGAGCTCCCGGGTAAAGCGGCCGGCCGATGCCGGCACCGGCGTCTCGGCGGCCAGCGGGATTTCCGACAGCGGCCGGTCCGGAGCCTCGACGACGCCCTCGAGCACGGTTACGAACTGGCGCGCGATGCGATCGACGGCGGCGGCCTCGAAACGGTCGCGGTTGTAGGCCAGGAGCCCCTCGATGCGACCGTCGCGCTCGGCCAGCTCGAGGGCCAGCTCTGCCTGTGCCGCCACCCGTTCCGGCACGATGGGCCGCCAGGAGAGACCGGGGACCTCGACCGGCACCAAGGGGAAGTTCTGCATCAGGAAGAGCACCTGGGGCACCGGCGGCGCCCCGCGGCCGGGCTCGGCGTCGAGGGAGCGGACCACGAGCTCGTAGGGCACTTCCTGATGTGCGAAGGCCTCGAGGGCAGAGGTGCGGACCCGCCCCAGAAGCTTGCGGAACCCAGGGTCGTCGTCGAGGTCGGCGCGCAGCACCAAGGTATTGAGGAAGAGGCCGATGAGCCCCTCGGTCTCGAGACGCCGGCGGCCGGCGATGGGCGTCCCGACGCGGATGTCGGGCTCGCCGGTGAGCCGCCAGAGAAGCGCCTGGAAGGCGGCGAGCAGCGTCATGAAGAGGGTGGCGCCACAGCGCCGAGCAAGCTGCCGTAGACCGCCCGACAGTGCCGCCGACAGCAACACCGGCCGCGCCGCGCCGCGGAAGCTGGTCTCGAAGCCGGTGCGCCGAGCCGCCGGTAGCGCCAGCTGCGGTGCCGGTCCTCCCAGGACGCGCCGCCAGTGGTCGAGCTCGCGATCGAGGGCCTCGCCCGACAGCAGACGGCGTTGCCAGACCGCGAAATCGGGGAACTGCACGGGCAGCTCGGGCAGGTAGGGATCCTCTCCGCCGAGTCCTGCGCGATACGCCGCGACCACCTCGCGCACCAGGACCCCCATGGACCACCCGTCGCTGACGATGTGATGCAGGGTGAGGTGGAGGGCGTGTTGGCGCGGGCCGGAGCGCACCAGCAGCAGACGGAGCAAGGGCCCTCGGGCGAGGTCGAAGGGGGCCCGCGCCGCGCCAGCCAGGATCTCTCGCAGCTGACGCTCCCGCGGGTTCGCACCGAGCCGCGAGAGGTCGACCACCGGCAGTATCGGCCGCCACGGCTCGACCACCCGCTGCCACAAATCGCCGGCCGCGCCCACGGGAGGCCTGCCGGTGTCCCCTCCGCCCTGCCCAAAGACGGTGCGCAAGGCCTCGTGGCGCTCGACCACCCTGCGGAAGGCTGCGGCCAGGAGACGCGGCTCGAGGTCGCCGTCGAGAAGGAGCCCCGCCTGGACGTGAAACGCCGGGTCACCGGGGCTCAGGCGATCGAGCAGCC
>JAGQSE010000618.1 GCA_020439725.1 Acidobacteriota bacterium | reverse complement strand
CGTCGAGGCCGTTGCAGATCTCGGGCGTGGCGCACGGCTCGACGCAGACGCCGTTCGAGCACTCGGTCGCGGCCGCGTTGCCCGTCGGCGGGCACGAGATGATGTCGGGGTCGCACGATCGACCGAGCACCACCGTCACGACCGCGGCGCTCCCGTAGTCGATCCTCCGCGCGCCGCGCGCGACCACGTGGTCGGCGATGTCGCGCAGCTCGATGGAGACGTCGTAGATCCCCGGCTCGAGGTCGCCGATCTCGGCCTGGGTGATGGCCTTCTTGAGCAGGGCGCGGCCCTGGAGGTGCCGTTCGCCGGCTTTGCGGTAGATGGCGATCACCCGGTCGTGGAGCTTCAGAGCCAGGTCGAAGCGCCGCTGGTCGCGCCGTAGCGACGCCTCGAGGCTCATGATCTCGGCCAGCACCAGCGGGTCGCCGCTGCCCTGCTCGACGAAGAAGTAGGCCATGAGGAAGGTCTCCCCCGCGCTCGCCAGCTCGGCGCCGAGCCGCCGCGCGTTGGCCAGCAAGGCCCAGGCTCGGGCCAGGAGATCGCTGATCAGTCCTCGGCTCAGCCGGCCCTCGTCGAGGGCCCAGGCGGTTTCGATGGCGAGCTCGGCGAGCCCGACGGCCTCGTCGGGACGCTCGAAGCCGGCCCTGCGACCTTCCTCGAAGAGCAGCTCGCACAGCGCCCAGCTGCGGAACCGCCGGCTTCGCCGGACCCGCGTGACCCGGCTCTTGAGGTCGGGCAGGGCGAGGAGCTCTCGGAGGAGCTTGCGAGCCTCGCGGCGTTCCCGCTTGACCTGGCGACCCAGCCCGGCGACACGGCCCAGGGCCCGCTCCACCGAGCGGTCGAGGTCCGCGCCTTGGTTCTCCGGTGAACCCGTGGGCGGTCGCAGATCGACCGGTGGCGTGTCGTCACCGTCGCGGAGGTTCTCGCAGAAGGAGTCCCATTCAGCCCGGCAGACGGGGCACAGCTCGAGCAGGTGTTCGAAGAGCTGATGGACGAGACGACGGGGCGGCAGCTGACCGCGGGTCAGGTCCTGGCATTGGTCCTGGGTCAGGTGCAGGGAGCGTCGGGACATGGGCTCGACTCCTCGGGACGGTCGGCCGCGGCGAGGCGCCGGGCCAGCAGGTTGCGGGCGTAGCGGGCTCGCTGTCGCACCGAGTCGTGCGGCAGGCCGAGCCGGCGGGCGGTCTCTCGGTTGGTGTAGCCGAGGGCATAGCGCAGGAGCACCAGGCGTCGGGCGCCCGGTTCGAGGGTGGCCAGCTGGCGGCCGAGGTCGCGGCGAGCTTCCACCGCGGCCTGGTCGGCGGCGCGCATCGGCGGCGCCAGGTGCTCGAGGAGCTGGTCGCCGATGTCGAGCAGGCGGTCACGACGCCGGTGGCGCCAATACATGTGACAGCGATACTGGAGCGTGCTGAGGAGGTAGGCGGCCGGGTCGCGCAGACCCGCATGGCGCCGGACGAGGAGCAGCAACGAGTCCTGGAGCACGTCTTCGGCGTCCTGGCGCGGGATGCGGAAGCGCGCCAAAATGGTCTTGAGCCGGGGTTTGAGGACCTGGAGCAGCTCGGTGATGGGATCGGTCGGCGGTGGTTCACGGCTCGCGGGTTCCGGTGAAGTCTTCGGGTCCGTGGTGCGGTCTTGGTCTTTCGTGTGGGGACGACCCGCCATCGCGCTGTGAGCTCCTCGAGCCCCATTGGCTGAATATGGC
>JAGQSE010000617.1 GCA_020439725.1 Acidobacteriota bacterium | reverse complement strand
CCTGGGCCAAGCCGCTGCTCGCGCCCTACAAGATCCCGCAGGGGTTGACGGTGGTCGACGAGTTGCCGCGGAACGCGTTGGGGAAGGTGGTGAAGCGGGAGGTGGTGAGGGTTGTAGGCGAGATGGCTGATGCGAAAAGGCCCTCACCCCCTCGATCCCCCTCTCCCGGGACGGGCGAGGGGGAGGTCTGAGGCGCAGTCGGAATCGGTACGACGGGGCCGGGTGCCGATCACCGAGCAGCAGTTGCGACACGGGGGAAAGGCCGAGGCCCTCGCCGCCAGCTGGCAGGGCTGGAGTGCGCACGCGCGGCACGCCCGGAGTCCAGCGCTGATCGAGGCCATGCGCCGCCGGGTCGGGATCGACGAGGCGGATTCCAAGCGAGAAGAGTTTCTCGATTCCGTCAGGGGGCAAGCCCCCTGACAACCCCCGTCCAGAGACCAGAGATCTCAGATTACAGAGACTCAAATGGGGCAACGAGCCGGAAACCGCTGCCCGCGAAGATGATGTCAGGATCGCCCCCGCTGCGGAACGCACAGCGCGCGAAGAAGCCGTCGCCGGCGAACGAGCCGCCGCGCACAACACGACCGGCTGAGCCCTGGAGGTCATCGTCGGCGAGGGCATCGTAGTTGTCCCCCCACTTCGTCGAGCACCACTCCCAGACGTTACCGCTGGCGTCCAGGATTCCTCGGCTGCCAATTCCATTCGGGCTTTCGCCGTCCGGGAAGAGGCCCACCGCCGTGGTCGTATCGATCTCTGTCTCCGCCGTGTTACACAGCGCCGGGTCAAACTTCGTGCCCCACGGGTACTCTCGGCCATCGGTACCACGCGCCGAACGCTCCCATTCCGACTCCGTGGGCAGACGGTAGCCAATCCCCGTCCGCGACGCAAGCCAGTTGCAGAACGCCACCGCCTCGTACCAGCTGACCGAGACCCGTGGATGGTTCGGCAGGTCGAACGGGCTGGGTTCCGAGAACGGTCCTTCGAGCTTCTTCTCCTCCCTCCATTCCCATCCCGACTCCGTCCAGCATCCCTGCCAGCGCTTCGTGTAACCACCGTCGGCCACGAACGACTCGTACTGCGCATTCGTCACCGGGTACCGCGAGATCCGGAACGCCTCGACGTGCTCCTCGTGCACGGGCTTCCCGTCGTACTTGCCATCGCCGCCCATCGTGAAAGTCCCGCGGGGAATCTCCACCCACTCAAACGCCGGCAGACCCTCGGCACCCAGACCGATCCCCGGACGATCATCGCCGAGGAGGCCCAGGATCTGCCCCGCCAGGACACGGTCCTGGACCTCGAGGGCGCCAAGCTCGACGGCGCGGCGTAGCCAGTCGCGCACGCGATCGATCTTGGGCTGGTGATCGGCGTCCTCGCGCTGCCACAGCCGATGCTCGCGAATCGCCAGGCCGGCAAGGAGGGCACGCAGGAAGCGCGAGTCGTCGCTCTTGATCCCCTCGCCAGGCGGCTCGCCCACCAGCTCGCGGAGCAGCGTCCAGATGCCGTCGCCGTGAATCAGCCTGCCGGCGAGGAAGAGGACGACCTCGCGCCACAGGCCCGGGTTCGTCTCGAGGAGCGGCCGGCGCTTGTCGGGGAAGTGCTCGAGGTGGCAGGCCGCGAGGTACTCCTGGAAGAAGCGGTGTGGGAAGCGATAGACCGACGAGCTCTCTCCGATCAGGATGCCCGAGCGCTGGTGGAGGTAGTCGCGAATCTCCTCGGGCACGAGCGGCTGCTTGTTGCCATAGCGCTCCCTCGTGTCGATCAACGCCTGGAACAGCGCGCTCTCGGGGATCTCGGCGCCGAGATCGTCGCCGGTGCCGGCCGAGCCGCCGTCGCGGTGGGTGCGGAAAGCCAGCAGCTCGAGAGCGCTACGGATCTGCTCCTCGTCCATGCCGACCAGCGTCGTCACCGACTCTTCCAGGAGCCGCCGTTCGTTCCAACGGTCGAGAAGCAGACAAACACTCTCCTCGAAGAGCTTCGCTCGCGATGGCGGTAGCCGGCCGCCACGGGCGGTGTGGAGGTCGGTCATCATCGTCAGCGTCAGTGGTTGCTCGGCGAGACGCCGGAGCGAAGGCTGGTCGTGGATCTGACGCAGCAGATCGCTCGCCAGGTCCACGAGGTTCGCGTCGTCGAGCCTGTTGCGCTTGGCAAAGGCGGCGTAGGCGTCGGTGACGAAGCGCTCGATCTTCGCTTTGTCGAGGGGTGCCAGAGTCTCATCGACGAAGCGCTGGTCATCGAAGGTTTCGCCATCGAGGCGCCAGTCCTGTCCCAGCTCGTAGGCGTAGGGCCGGCTGGTCACCAGCACGCGGCAGTCGGGGTAGGTCTTGACGAAACCTCGGATCACCTGCTGCAAGCGCTCGCGCACCTGTTCCGCAGCCGGCGTCTCGTCAAGGCCATCGAGCACCACCAGAGCGCCAGTGTCGAGGGCGCCGCGGACCATCGGGGCCATTTCACCTCCACCGCCGGCGCCGAGGGTCGCCAGGTAGGCGACCAGGTGCTTGGCCTGGCCGTCCTCGCCCTTGGCCGGGAAGTGCTCCTCCGAGCGCACGAAGCGGCGCAGCTCGACGAAGAACGGCACCAACTCGCCATGGGGCCAGGGCCACAGCTCGGGGCCCATGTCAGCCCAGCGCCCGTTGAGGTGGCGTAGGTTGAGCGTCTCGTGCCCGAGCAGCTGACCCGCGAGGCAGAGGCAGAGATAGCGCCCGAAGGTGCTCTTGCCGCTGCCCCCGCGTCCGACCAACACCCGCCGCGGTGCGGTAGCCACCGCCTCGAGGGCGGTGCAGCGGCGGGAAAAGTCCTCGATTTCCTCGCGCTGGGCCTCGTGCCGAGCACGGAGGCAGATCCGCTCGAGCATCTTTACCTGGCCGAGCAGATCTAGGCTTGTGGCTAGGCCTGTCGGATTGCGGTCGCCAGCGCCGGCGCTGGGCTCCAGGGCAACCTCCTCCTCGGCATCCTCGTCACGGAGCCAAGAGCGGACCTCGGCCATGACGTCGAGGTCGATGTAAACCTTGGACAGCGGGATGTCCTGCTTCTGATCGCGGCTGACCTTCGACACCTGAACGACGTCGAGCTCGGTCATGAGATGCCGAAGGTAGTGGCTCCGGAGGTCTGAAGGGTCGCCGGCGAAATGGTCGGGAAAATGCTTGCGGAGGAGCTCGGTTCGGCCCGTGAGGTCTGCGCAGAGATGGTCCCAGTCGTAGACAAGCACTTCCTGGAACGGCCCTTCGACGGTCAGTCGTCGGGCGACCTCCTGGATCTTCGCATCGCATCGAGCGGTAGTGGCCAGGACGAAGCGGGTGAGCTTCGGGTTGAAGCCCTTCGCCTTCTCGAGCTCGGCCTCTAGCTCTTCCTCGGTGACCTCGGTTCCCAGCTTTTTCTTGCACTGAACTCCGAACCACTCGGCGCTTCCGGATGGAAGCCCGAAGATGTCCACGCCGGCCTGCGGCTGGCCGTCACGACCGTGTCGCATCGCTCCGGGCGCATTCCAAAGCTCGCGGAAGAGATCGAGACAGAGGCGCTCGAAGGCTTGCCAATCGGAAGGGGGTGCGAGGTCGTGGGCCATGGGTTTCCTCGATCCAAGGTGCTCGCCCTCAGCCCGTGACCTGGCAGGCCAACACCCGCGCTGGACGGCTGGATGTGACCTCGAGCGCGGCAGGTCCGGCGACGACGCGAACGTGAGCTGAGAAAGGGCTCATCGGTCATTGTACTGTGGTCTGCTTGCTCAATGGCGCAAGTTTTGGGAGGCACCGCGGGCGCCCGGTCGCAAGGCTTGCGAGTTCTTTGAACTTGGTGTGACCTGGCTCGGGGCCCTCTGCCGCGGGCATGACGAGACTCGACGATTTCGAAACTCCGTCGCTTCCGCGCAGGGGCACTACGCCGACCAAGAGATCCACAACCCCGTCGCTCCCGCGCAGGCGGGAGCCTACGCGCTCCGGATGTGGCAGCGCCGGCTACTCGGCGACGGCGGTCGAGAAAGAAACGGGTCGAGACGCTCGCGCACGTCGCTGACAACCACTCCCTTGCACCGCGTGGACGCCCCCTGCGCGGGCATGACAGATGGAGGCAGAGCAAGCCGGTTCGCGAGTGGTCACCCCGCGATTGACTCCCCTTTCACGCTCCACATAGGCTCAATCTCGGTCCTCCACCATCCATCCCAGGAGGTCGAGAGTGAACCCACGGGTGCTGCGCCATCGGTCTTCGCTGTCTCGCTCCTCCAGTTCATTGGCCCTGACCGGGATCGTCGTGGGCTTGCTCGGGTTCGCCTGGACGCAGGCGGCTTTGGGTGACGATCTCGAGCGGCTGCGCGAGCTCGAGGCGAGGGTGGGTGGGTTGTTGCGCGGGGTGCCGGCGTGCGTGGAGCCGGCGGAGGAAGAGACCACGTTGCGGCTCTATGCCGAGCGGCTCGGCGGGCTCGAGCCGAGCGAGATCCGGCGGGCAGCGAACAGCGAGCGGGCGGTGCTTGCGGATGGCAGGCCGTCGTCCGTCGAACTGGTTCGGTGGGAGGTCTCCGGCGAGGCTCACTACGGCCAGGTCCGGAACTATCTGAGCCAGCTCGGACGCCTGGATCGCTTGATCAGCCTCGAGGACGCCGCGGTCGAGGCCTCGGCACCCGGGACGGTGCGGTACTCGCTGCGCTTGCTCTATCCCTGCCAGGACGCCGACGCGGATGCTCCCGGGCCGCTCGATCCGGACGATGCGGCCGAGGTCGGCGCTCGGCGGGTCGAGGAGCTCGAGCTCAGCCGCCAGCTTCTCACCGGGCTCCACGCGCTCCCCAAGCCCGGTGCGCTGATCGATGCCTTGAGCAACCTCGAAGAGCGTCTTCAGGACCAGGCGGTCGCCTTCAACATCTTGATCAAGGCTGGCGACAGGGTCGGCTTCGCGGGCGTTCTGCGTGGCGAGGCCGCGCGCGGAGCCATCGGCCCGGCCCTCGATGCCTCGGGGCTTTCCGTCGTAGACACGACCTTCAGGCCGTCGATGGCGTGCCAGACCTTCGCCATCAAGACGGTGATGGGAGTCATCGATGCTCGCGAAGCGGCTTCGAGCGACGACGGACTGTTCGATGCTGGCGCCGGCGAGAGTTGCGCGCCCATCTCGCGGCAGGGCGAAGCGGTCGCCCGGCGGGTCGAGACCACCGGAACGACCGCGGCCGACGCCGGCGGTCTGACGCTTCATCTTCGCGACGTCGAGATCGGCGATCTCTTTTCGGTGCTCTTCCATCTAACCGGGATTCCCGGTCTTGGCTTCGTCGTCGGGCCCGAGGTCCATGGGCGCCTTTCGGTCGACGCCGAGGACGTGACTCTCGACGAGCTCCTCGCGGCCCTCGACACCGCGGGCATCGCCCTGGGCCCCGGGCCGTTGCACCGCGTCTCCACCTCTTCTCCGGATCCTTCGAGCCCTGCGATCCCCGCCGCGGACCGGTACTCGGAACCGGCGCTGACAGTGTCCTTCCAGGACCAGGAGCTGGCGTCGATCCTCTGCCTCTTCGGGGCCGTGGGCGAGCGCCGGGTCGCTGT
>JAGQSE010000616.1 GCA_020439725.1 Acidobacteriota bacterium | reverse complement strand
TCGCCGCGGTAGCGCGTGCCGGCGAGCAGGGCGCCGAGGTCGAGACGATAGAGCGACGCGTCGGCCAATGCCGCCGGCACCTCGCCCCGAGCGAGGGCCCGGGCCAGCCCCTCGACCAGGGCGGTCTTGCCCACCCCGGGATCGCCGACATAGATCGGGTTGTTCTTGCGCCGTCGGGCGAGGATGTGCAGGGTGCGGTCGAGCTCGACCCGGCGTCCGACCAGCGGGTCGACGCCGCCGGCCCGGGCCAGCGCCACCAGGTCCTGGCAGAAGGTCTCCAGGGGATCGCCGGCGGCGGTTTCGGGCTCGTCCGCCTCGACGCCCCGCCCGCCGGGTGCCGGCGGCGGCAGCGCGGGGGTGACCCGCGACACCCCGTGGGCGATATAGCTCACCAGGTCGAGGCGCGACACGCCCTGCTCCTCGAGGAAATAGACGGCAAAGGACTCGGGCTCCTCGAACATCGACACCAGGACGTTGAACCCGCGCACCTCACCCTTGCCGGCGCCTTCCATCTGCGCCGCGGCCCGCGCCACGGCGCGCTGGAAGCCGAGCGTCGCCTGCGGCTCGAGGAGCTCGGTACCGGCGGCGGCCTCTTCCTCGTCGAGATAGCTCTCGAGCTGGCCGCGCAGACGAGGTACGTCGGCGCCGGCATGGCGCAGGACGCTGGCCGTCTCCTCGTCGAGCACCAGGGCATAGAGCAGGTGCTCGAGGCCGGCGAGCTCATGGCGCCGCCGCTGGGCCTCCGACAGCGCCAGCGAGATGGCGATCTGCAGGTTGGTGGACAGCTTCACTCGGCCTCCAGGCTGACCATCAGGGGCATCCCCTCCTCGCGCGCCTCCGTCGTCACCAGGGCCATCTTGGTCTCGGCGACGTCATAGGTGTAGATCCCTGCGATCCCCGCCCCTTTGTGGTGGATCTCGAGCATGACCCGGTTCGCTTCGGTGTCGCTCTTGTGGAAATACGACTTGAGGACCCGCACCACGAAGTCCATGCTCGTGTAGTCGTCGTTGTGCAGAACGACCTTGTAACGCCGGGGACGCCGCGTGACGGTTCGTTCCCGGGTGATCAGCTCCTCACCGTAGACCGGCTCTCCAACTCGCTGGCCGCTCAAGCAGTTCTCCTCTCCAACCCGCCCGACGGTTCCTCCTGGGGCTCCGTCCGGAGCACCAGAACGAATCGTCGAGACACCCTCTCCCGGCGGGCAGGACGCCCGCTTCCAGACTATACGTGCGCCAAAACGTCCGAGAGTAGACGTTACCAGGCGCGGCGCACGGCGAGGGTAAGGGTGACCGCCGCCAGCAACGCCCAGATCACCGCCCACACCACCGCCGGGATCAAGGTCAGCTCGGCCATCGACCGGGCGTCGGTGGCAGGGCCGCAGGCCAGCTGGGACAACCCGATGAGGGTCCACAGGTCCGACACCGCGGTGAAGGCCGCACTGGCCGCCAGGACCAGCACCGCGAAGGCCACCAGCCGATCCCCGGCGCGAAGCGCCACCGCCAGCAACACCGCACCCCAGCCGATCCCCGAGGCCACCGCCAGCAGGCCTGACGCCACCTCGCCGGCACCGACGCTGGGCAGGCCGAAGCGGAGCACCAGCAGGGCCACCGCCAACCCGAGAACCGCCAGCGCCCAGCGCGCCGCCCGCGGACGAGCGCCCAAGAGGACCAATGCCGAAGCGAAGAGCGCGACCCCCAGGTACCCCGCGGGGATGACCACCGCCCGCCACCCACCCGCCGTGAGCGCGACCCCGGAGCCGTCGCCGCGGATCACGAAGCGCAGAAACTCTCCGCCGGTGAGAAGGGCGGCGAGCCCGTGCCCGAGCTCGTGGACCAGCGTCGCGAGCATGCGGAACGGAAAGCCGACGAGCCGCAGCCACGGCACCCAGGCCAGGACCGCCGCCGTGGCGATGGCCAGCAGGAGCAGCTGGCGGCTCTCGCCCCGTGCCAGGCGTCGCCGCCCGCCCAAGGAAGGAACCACGCTTCGGGTCATGGCCGGAAGTCTATCGAAGACCGCTCCCCCGGATGCCGGTGGAACCCTGACGCCAGACCCACCGTAGGATGGGGCGGGTCCCCGAGCCCCCGCGGGATCCCGAAACCGCTAGGAGAGAGATCATGCCCTTGCACCGTTCCCGTTCGAACCGCATCATCGCCGGCGTCTGCGGCGGTCTCGCCGAGTTCCTCGGTTGGGATCCGACGCTGGTGCGCATCGTCTACGTCGTCGGCTCGATCCTGTCGGCGGCCTTCCCGGGGATTCTGGTCTACCTGGCGCTGTGGATCGTCATGCCCCAAGCCCGCGCCTGATCCCGATCACCGCCCGGCAGCCTTGCTAGACTGCCGGGCATGCCCACCCACCGAACGCCTGAAGTCTCCCCGAGAGCGTCGCGTCGCGAGCGCGGCGCCGGGCTCCTCGGTCCGGCCGCCGGCCTCCTCGTCGCCGGGCTCGGCCTCTTCCTTCCGACCCTCCCCGCCGCCGCGGCGGGCTCGGCACCTCCCTTCACGGAGGTCGCCGCCGCCAGCGGTCTCGACTTCGTCCATTTCAACGGCATGAGCGGCGAGTACTACTTCCCCGAGATGACCGGCCAGGGGGGAGCACTCTTCGACTACGACGGCGACGGCGACCTCGATCTCTACTT
>JAGQSE010000615.1 GCA_020439725.1 Acidobacteriota bacterium | reverse complement strand
CGGAGCGCGCCGGGGTCAACAACCTGCTGACCATCTACCAGGCGCTCACCGACCAGAGCCGCGAACAGGTCGAGGCCGACTTCGCCGACGCGCGGGGTTACGGCGACCTCAAGAAGCGGGTCGCCGAGGTCATCATCGAGTCGCTCCGACCGCTCCGCACCGAGTACGAGCACCTGATGACCGACCCTGCCGAGCTCGACCGCCAGCTGGAGATCGGTGCCGAGCGCGCCCGCGCTCTCGCCGAGGCCAAGCTGGTCGAGATCAAGGAGAAGATCGGGTTCTGGGTACCCGACGACCTACGGCCCTGAGCCCGCCGCCGGCGCGGCCCCGGCAGCTTCAGAGCCGGCAGCGAGGAGGGGAGCGAAGGGATCGGGCCCCGGCTCGAGATCGGTGAGATTGGCGGCGCCGGCGACGTCGGTGAGATCCACCTTGCCGAGGGCGAGCTTGTGCCGGGTGGCGACCAAGGCGCCGGTTTCGAGCTCGGTCCAGCCTTCCCAGCTCGCCTCGACGCCACCGACCGGAATGATCGATACCCACATTTTCCAGCGCACCGGCCGGTCGTCGGGACCCAAGATCCACAGGTAGGCGTCGCCGGGGGTCACGCCACCGCTCGAGTATTCGACCAGCAGCCCACGGTCGTTGCCATCGAGCTGGACCAGGCCGCGGCGGGTGCCTTCGTCGAAGGCCTTGACCACCGGGTTGAGCCAGAAGGAGTCGTTGACCCAGGCCTCCCAGGCCTTCTCGACCAGCTTGTCGCGTTCGGGGCCCGCGACCTCCTCGCCTTGTTTCCACGCCCTTCCCTGACGGGTCGCCAGGTCGATCAGCACCTCGACATCGTCCCAACGCGCGCGCTCGAGCTGGCGCTTGCGGTCCCACAGGTGCTGACGGCTGCCGCGGAAGGTCCAGCGCACGGCGCCGGTCTCCTGCCAAGCCTGGCCATGGACCGCCGCGATCATCGCCTCGGCCAGCGCATCGGCGCCGGCGCTCGGTTCGAGCTTGGGCCGAGGCTCGCTTTCGGCGAGGTAGGTGAGACCGAGGAAGAGGACGAGGCCCGAGGCGAGGATCCACCAGCGGAGGCGGCGTCTGGCTGTGTCGGAGCGGAGTCGGTGATGGATCATGGCGGAACCTCCAGGTGGGCGAAACGCTCGGTGGAGATTCGATGCTACCGCAGCGCAGTGGGCACAGCGCGAGCCGACCAGGTCGGTGCCGAGGTCGCCGGGCTCGTCGATCCGCGCCTGTCCGGCGGTCGCCGGGCGTTGTACCATCGACGGGCGGCCATGACCCGCTCATCCGATCCAGACCCCCAGGAGGACCTCCATGACCCCTTCCCAGCTTTGCCCCCTCGCCCGTCGGCTCGCACCCTTCATCGCCGCGGCCGCGCTGCTCCTCGTGACCGTGGTCCCTGCCTTCGCCGGCGCCTACAACCGCGTCCTCGACATCGGTGCGCCGATGCCGAGCTTCACCGACCTGCCCACCGCCGACGACTCGACCCTGTCGTCTTCGGACCTCGGTGAGGACGTCGTGGTGCTCGTCTTTCTCGCCAACCACTGCCCGTGGGTGCGCGGGATGGATCCGGACCTGGTCGCGTTGTCGAAGGAGCTTGCCGGCAAGAGCGTGCGCATCGTCGGGGTGAGCGTCAACCACCGGCAGGAAGACCGTCTGCCCGCGATGAAGGAGCATGCGGCGAAGTACGGCTACGACTTTCCCTACGTCTTCGATGAAAGCCAGGAGCTGGGCCGGGCGCTGGGAGCGACGCGTACCCCCGAGTACTTCGTCTTCGACAAGACGCGCAAGCTGGTATACATGGGGGCGATCCATGACTCGCCGGCGCGGGTCAAGAGCGATGGCAGCATCGCCTACACCCGGGGGGAACCGACCACCTTCTACGTCCGCGACGCGGTCCTGGCCACCCTCGGCGACCAGCCGGTGCCCACCGCCGAGACCGCCGCTCAGGGTTGCTCGGTCGAGTACGAGCAGCATCGATGAGCCGGCGCGGAGGCCGAGACGCCGTCCAAAGGGCTGGCCTTGCGACCCTC
>JAGQSE010000614.1 GCA_020439725.1 Acidobacteriota bacterium | reverse complement strand
TTCGCCTTGGGCTCCCTCAACCTGAGCAACAGCGACGTTCAGGGTCGTGTCGCCGCGGCCGGTGATGTCCAGCTGGCCAACTACAGCGTCGGTCTGCTCGAGGCCGGCTCGAGCGGTGACGCGCTGGTGGCGGGTGGCTCTCTGACCTATGGCAACGGCCAGGTCTACGGCGGTGACGTCGCCTGGGGGACCTCGGCACAGCTGTCGGGGGTGACGATCATCGAGGGGGTTTCGTACCAGGGCTCACCCATCGATTTCGTCACCGAGGCGAGCTACCTCGGCGCCCTCGCCGCCGAGCTCGCGACCCTCGACGACAACGGCACGGTGACCATTCCACCGTGGAACGCCATCACTCTCGACGGCAGCGATCCCGAGCTCAACGTCTTCACGGTGCCCGCGGGCAACCTGTCGCAGGCGACGAGCTTCACGATCCACGCCCCTGCCGGCGCCTCGGTGCTGGTGCGGGTACCCGGCACAGCGGTGACCTTGCAGAATTTCGGCTTCACCTTGGACGGTGTCGACGCCGAGCACCTGCTCTTCGTCCTGCCCGAGGCGACCAGCCTGGTGATGCAGAGTCTGGGGATGAAGGGCACGGTGCTGGCGCCGTCGGCGACGGTGCAGTTCAACAACGGCCAGCACGACGGCGCGCTGATCGCCGCGTCGGTCCAGGGCAACGGCCAGAGCCACCGGTATCTCTACGCCGGGTGTCTGCCGGCGCCCTGAGCCGTCTAGTGGCCAGCGCCGCGCTCAATCCATGGCGTCGGAGAGCGCGCGGCGGAGCGCTTCGGGGAGCGGGATGGCGCGGCCGGCGTCGTAGTCGACCCAGACCACCGCGGACTTGCCCTCGGCCACCAGGGCGTCCTCGCCGCGCAGGAAGACACCGTACTCGAGGTTGAAGGAGCGGCGGCCGATCTCCGCGATCCGGACGCCCACCTCGAGGTCCGCCGGATGGTGGACCTGGCGGTGGAAGTCGCAGGCGGCGTGGACCAGCGCCGGCCCGTGGCGCGGATGCTCGCGATGCTTTTCGAGCTCGAGCTTCCCGAACAGCCCCATGCGGGCGCTCTCGCAGTAGGTGAAATAGACGGCGTTGTTGACATGGCCGAAGGCGTCCATGTCCGCCCAGCGGACGGGGATGGGTTCGAGGTGGCAGTAGTCGTCGCGGGTCATGGGGTCCTCGGGTCGGCCTGGCGTCCGCCACCGCCGGCACCGGCCGCCAGCCGGTGGGCGAGGCGGGTGTAACGGCGCCGCGTGTCCTGGTTGCGCACCGCGACCTGGAGCGCCCGCCGCTGGCCGACGAGGATGGCCAGCTGCTTGGCGCGGGTCAGGGCGGTGTAGAGGAGGTTTCGCTGCAACATGCGGTAGTGCTGGGTGTGGAGCGGTACGACGACGCAGGGGTACTCGCTGCCCTGGCTCTTGTGGATCGAGCAGGCGTAGGCCGGCACCAGCTCGTCGAGGTCCGAGGTGCCGTAGAGCACCAGCCGGTCGTCGAAACGCACCTTGACCACCTGCTCGACCTCGTCGATGGCGACCAGCCGGCCGAGGTCGCCGTTGAACACGTCGAGATCGTAGTTGTTGCGGAGCTGCATCACCTTGTCGCCCAACCGTAGCTCGCGGAGACCGCGCTGGATCGCCTTGCCCTTGGGGTTCAAGACCTCTTGCAACCGCTGGTTAAGGTTCACGACCCCGAGCTGACCGCGGTTCATCGGAGACAGGACCTGGACGTCCTCGAGGGGATCGAGCCCGAAACCGCGGGGGATCCGCTCGGTGATCAGGTGGAGGAGCGTCTCCTCGATCTCCTGCGGGTCGTCGCGCTCGAAGAAGAAGAAATCCGAGCGCGTTCCAGCTTCGCCGCCATCGAGGAGCGGCGCCTCGCCATGGTTGACCCGGTGGGCGTTGATCACGATGCGGCTCTCGGCGGCCTGGCGGAAGATCTCGGTCAGCCGGACGACGGGGATCGCGCCGCTGCCGATCAGGTCCGAAAGCACCCGCCCGGGCCCCACCGATGGCAGCTGGTCGACGTCGCCGACCAGCACCAGCCGTGCCCCCGGCGGTACCGCTTCCACCA
>JAGQSE010000613.1 GCA_020439725.1 Acidobacteriota bacterium | reverse complement strand
GCAGGAACTCCTCACCGCCGTAGCGTCCCAGGAAGTCGGTGCTGCGGATCTGGCCGTCGAGGGTGCTGGCGATGCGCTTGAGCAAGGCGTCGCCGACCAGGTGGCCATAACGGTCGTTGATCGCCTTGAAGTGGTCGAGATCGAGCATCGCGACGCTCAGCGGCCGGCGATAGCGGAGCGCGCGGTGGAGCTCCTTCTCGAGCAGCTCGAGGGTCGCCTCGCGGCGCAGGAGACCGGTCAGGCTCTCGATGGTCACCGATTCGAACAGGCGCGCGTTCTCGAGAGTCGAGGCGACGTGGTGGGAGAAGAGCCCCATGAGGTCGACCTCCTCACCGAGGAAGCGCCGGCCGCCGGCCTTGGGGCCCAGCAGCAGCACACCCACCAGGTGGTCGCGGTTGACCAGCGGCACCACCATCTCGACCTCGTAGGCGGAGAGACGCTGTCCCAACGGCGCGGAGAGGCCCGCCAGCGAGCTCGCCGTCATCGGCACCTGGGCGGAGACCAAGGCCTGGAGTCCGGCGTCGTCGGAGGCGAGCAGGAAGGTCTCCTCGAAGTTCGCGCCCTGGCGGAGCAGCGTCGAAGCGGCGAAGTGGACGAGGCCGTTGCGCGGCTCCGCGAGCAGGAGCGTTGCGGACTCGAGGCGCAGGATATCCACCAGGCGGTGGACCAGGGCGGAGGCCATCGCCGGGACCTTGCCCTCCCCCGCCAGGTCGCCGGCGAGGTCGGTGAGCTGGCGCCGCAGCTCGATGCGCTCGGGGAAGAAGCGGCGCTCGACCATCGCCTGGAGCGTCGAGCGGAGCGGGAAGAAGAGCAGCCCGAGCACCAGCGAGAGCCCCGAGGCGATCCACAACGGCCCGACGGAAGATCCGAGGCTGCGCGCGAACGCCGAGGCACCGAGGGCGATGAGCAGGAAGACGGCGAGCACCACCGACGCGGTGAGCACCGAGTAGGCCAGCCAACGCCGGATCCGCTCCTGGACCTCGAACAGGTCGAAGCGGACGATGGCGACGAAGATCGCCATGGGTAGGAAGACCGCCGACAACGGGAAGGCGCTCTGCAGCCACTCGAAGTCCCGTCCGAAGAGCTGGCTCACCGCGTCGAACCAGACCAGGAGCACGTACGGCATGAGCCCGGCGAGCACCAGGGCGGCCTGGTGACGCTCACGAGCCCGCGACGCCGACAGCGCCGCGGTCCCGAGGAACACGGCCGACAGCAGCGAGCCCAGAGGCACGATCAGTCGTTCGTCGGCGAAGCCGGCGCTCTGGGCCAAGGGACTCTGGGTGAAACCACCGTAGACCAGGGCGTCGACCGCCAAGATGAGCGCCGGCACCAGGCTGGCTGCATAGACCAACGGCAGGAGCCAGCGAAAGCGCTCGACCCAGCGGTGGCGGTGAGGGATCAGCGCCGCCAGATGGATCTCCAAGGGCGCCTCGATCCCCTGGAGCAGGTAGAGCAAGGCCCAGAGCACCCCCGAGGGCAGCGGGTTGTCGATCTCCGCCGCGGGCAGCGCCAGCTCGAAGGACACGGTCGCACACAAGAGGAAGAGCAACCGGGTCCTGCCGGTGCGCTCGGGCAGCATCAGCAGGAGGACGCAAAGGGCGAGGTTGACGAGCGCGGGAAGGGCCCAGGAAGCGAGCAGCTCCCAGGCGATGTCGGTGCCGACGGCTACCGGTACCTGCGAGCTCACCCCGTCGCGCAGGACGGTGACCAGCACCTCGCTGCCGCGACGGAAGCCCGCGGCCAGCGGGTCGAAGTCCTCGAAGGTGACCACCGGTCTGCCGGCGAGGCCCACCAGGAGGTCCCCGGCCTCGAGCCCCGCCCGTTCCGCCGGGCTGCCGGGGTCCACGGAATCGATGAGCAGGCCCCCGGGCTTCTCGTCGAGCCCGACGCCGATGCGAGTGTCCGCCGACCGCGCTTCCCAAAGCACGCTGAGGCTGAGGAGGATGACGATCGCCGAAACGAGCGCGACCGAGGCCACCAAGCCAGAAATTCTGTGAATGCGCAACTCGCTACCCGATCTCTGGGGGAACAAACTCCTCGCGAGTATAACAACTGTGTGGAGATGTGTTCGCGACCGGGGGGCTTATTCAATCCATCGGATCGCTCTATAGACCAAGGCCCCGCCCGGCGAACCGGAGCGGGGCCTTGGACCCGAGCGCTTCGGGAAGCGCCTACTCGACCCGGATCACGACGCGGCGGTTGGCGCTTCGGCCTTCCGCCGTCGCGTTGTCACCCACCGGATCCGCGGCCCCACGACCCTCGACGGTGATGCGGCTCGGATCGATGCCGTGACGGCTCACCAGGTAGGACTTGACCGCCGCAGCGCGACGCTCGCTGACCGCCTGGTTGGCGGCGTCGGAGCCGCGCGAATCGCTGTAGCCGATCACCGTCGCCCGGAGCGCCGGATCCTGCTTCATCTTGAGGGCGATCTCGTCGAGCTGCGCCTTGCCGATGTTGCTGACCCGGTTGCTGCCGAAGTCGAAGAGGACGGTCTCGACCACCGGTTCCGGAGCGGGAGCCGGCGGCGCTTCGGGGGCCGGCGGCGGCTCCGGAGGCGCGGGCGGGGCCGGCGGCGGCTAC
>JAGQSE010000612.1:222-1980 GCA_020439725.1 Acidobacteriota bacterium | reverse complement strand
TAGACCTTGTGGAGCCCACCCACCAGGAGCCGCTTCAAGAAGAGCTCCGGCGCCACGCGTAGATAGAGGTCGATGTCGAGGGCGTTGTGGTGGGTGACGAAGGGCCGCGCCGCCGCGCCGCCGGCGAGCTTCTGCATCATCGGCGTCTCGACCTCGAGGAAGCCGTGCCGGTCGAGGGCCGCCCGGAGCGTCCGCACGATCGCCGCCCGCGCCTCGAACACCCGCCGCGTCTCGGGATTGACCAAGAGGTCGAGGTAGCGCTGGCGATAGCGCGACTCGAGGTCGCTGAGCCCATGCCACTTCTCGGGCAGCGGCCGGAGCGCCTTCGAAAGCAGCACCAGGTCGTCGGCGAAGAGGGTCAGCTCGCCCGTGCGTGAGCGCAGGAGCTTGCCCGACGCCCCGACGTAGTCCCCCAGGTCGAGCTGCTCGAGCACCGCCGTCGCCGTCTCCGACAGCTCGTTGCGGCGCACCATGACCTGGAGCTTGTGCGCCCCGTCGACCAGGTCGAGGAAGAAGATCTTGCCGTGGCGCCGCAGCGCCTTGAGCCGCCCGGGCACCCGCAGCACCAGCGCCGCCGCCTCGAGCTCCTCCGCCGTCTTCTCGCCATAGGCCGCCTGCACCGCCGAGGGCTCGAGGTCGTGGGGGTAACGGTTCGGATACGGCGGAATCCCCGCCTCGAGCAGCTGCCGCCGCTTCTCCCGCCGGTTCTGGATCTGGTCGTCGAGCTCGGACATGATGCTGGAGGCTCCCTGAAGCGGCTCATCTACCCCGCCGAAGAGCCCACAAGAGAGCCCCACCGGCGCCGTTCACGAAGCCCGAACCATAACGCACTCGGGGGTTTGGGGGCGAACCGCTGCGGGGCGCCGCCGTACCGCACGATGCCGCGCTCTGGTGCCATGCCTGCTTTCGTTGGCTAGCGAAAGCCACAGCACCACCCCATTCCCTGCAGAGAGTGCTCCGGGGTCCGGCTGCCTGCGGTATCCTTCGCGTTGACCGATTCGCTAAAACTCGACGACGCTGGCGCCCCTCCCGGGAGCCTCGCTGAGCCCTGCCATCGACCTGCTGGTTGACGCTGCGGCTCTCCCTTCCTCCCGGGTGTCGCTCCGCCGGCGCCCGCTCGACCTGGAGAAGGAGACCGCTGATGATCCGCTTCGTGTCCACCTCGCACTCCGAGGCAACGATCCCCTCCGCTACCGGCACAAGCCACCCTGGACCGACCTGTCTCGGACGACTGGCCCTGGCCCGCAGAGTGGTCCTCGTGGCGGCGCTGGCCTCGGTCGCCGGTACCTGGTCGATCTCGGCCTCGGCCGCGCCCGCACCGGCACCGGCACCCGCGCCAGCCGACAAGACCGCCACCGCGCCTCCCGCGGACTGCACACCGGCTCAGTGCCAGCAGATGGGGACCAACGCCTGCGGCACGGCAGCGCCCTACGCCTGTCTCGCCACCGGCGGCTGCTACGCCCTCAAGGACGTCTCGCAGTGTTCCGGCACCACCTGTAACTTCGGAAGCTGCCCCAACTCGCCGGGCTTCGTCGCCCCGAACCAGCGCGCCTCGAGGACGGTCACCTTCGTCAACCAGTGCACCGTAGCCATCGACATCTACTTCACGCCGGCCGGCAAGGGCAGCAAGCCCACCAAGCTGCTGAGCGTGGCCAAGGGTGGTTCGAAGGCGCACACGGTGACGCTGAACCAGGGCACCAACAGCATCTCGGGCAAGACCTTCTACGAGCTTCCGGGCGGCAACGGGGTCAACTTCGG
>JAGQSE010000612.1:0-176 GCA_020439725.1 Acidobacteriota bacterium | reverse complement strand
GGCAACCAGGGCCAGGCCGACTGGTACGACCTGAGCGCCATCCCGCCGGGATCCTGCGCCTCGCACATGAACGCCGCCATCACCGACTACGCCGCCGGTCTGGGCTACGCCGATCACCTGCCCTTCAAGGACATCACGGACCCCAGCCAGAACTGGGACTGCCTGCTGGACGGCGC
>JAGQSE010000611.1 GCA_020439725.1 Acidobacteriota bacterium | reverse complement strand
TCCGCGGTCTCGTCCTCGAGGCCTACGGCGCGGGCAACGGTCCGTGTGCGAACCCCGACTTCCTCGACGTCCTGCGCGAGGCCGACTCCCGCGGCGTGGTCATCGTCGCTTGCACCCAATGTCTCGAAGGCAGCGTCAGCCTCGACGCCTACGCCACCGGCAGCGGGATGGCTGCCGCCGGGGTGATCTCGGGCTATGACATGACCGCCGAAGCGGCCTTGACCAAGCTCTACTACCTCTTTGGCAAGGGGCTGTCGCAGAACGAGGTCAAGATCGAGATGCAGCGCAACCTCCGCGGCGAGCTGACGCCGCCGGCGATCGCGCTGGAGGCTTGACCGGGCCCTTCTCGTCACGTCCGGGGCGGGCTCGGCGCTGGACCCGGCGGGGCGTCCCGCATATCCTGTTTGAAGTTGTCATGAAACAAGGTGATCCCCGTTGGGCCTCCTGATCTTCTTCGTGGGCTTCGCCCTCGGAACTTCCTTCTTCTGCTCGCTCCTCGAGGCGGCGCTGCTCTCGGTCACCCACGCGCGCCTGACCCAGGCGCAAGAGACCGGTGGCAAGGGAGCAGCGATCCTGCTCGACTTCAAGCAGCACCGGGTCGACGACGCCATCGCGGCGATTCTCACCGTCAACACCATCGCCAACACCCTCGGCGCCACTCTCGCCGGCGCGCAAGCGGCGAAGGTCTTTGGCAGCACCTGGGTGGGGCTCTTTTCGGGGGTTTTGGCCTTCCTCGTGCTGATCGTCTCGGAGATCATCCCGAAGATCATCGGCACGGTGTATGCCTCGGCGCTGATCCCCTTCGTGGGCTGGAGCCTGGCGGTCCTGACCTGGGCGATGCGGCCGGCGCTATTCCTGTCGCGACTGCTGACCCGCCTCCTGATCCGCGGCAAGCGCGCGACCACCTCGCGCGCCGACGTCGAAGCGGTGGTCGATCTGGCGACCCGCACCGGCGCGGTGTCGGTCGACGAGTCGGCGATCTTTGGCAACGTGCTGCGGATCACCGAGATCCTGGTCGAGGACGTGATGACGCCGCGCACGGTGACTACCATGCTCCCCGCCGACACCCCCATCGGCGAGATGATCTCCGACCGCGCCGCCGAGCCCTTCAGCCGCGTGCCGATCTACGAGGAGGACGAGGACGACGTCGTCGGCTACGTGCTCCAGCGCGAGGTGCTCAAGGCGCTGGCCAAAGGCGCCGACCCAGCGATTCCCCTGAGCCGCTTCGCGCGCGAGATCGACATCGTTCCCGAGACCCTCTCGGTGGGCCAATGCCTGCGCCGTTTCCTCGAGCGCCGCGAGCCCATCTCCCTGGTCGTCGACGAGCACGGAAGCGTCAGCGGCCTCCTGACCCTAGAGGACATCACCGAGACCCTCCTAGGCGTAGAGATCGTCGACGAATCCGACCGCGTCGCCGACCTCCGCACCCTCGCCACGCGGCTGCGGGACCGGCGGATGGACCGGCTTCATCGGCAGGTGGGGGTGGGAGCGGGTGGCGCAGCTGATTGACGGTGGCCTCCCGAGGCCGATGGCGATTGGCGACTGGCCTACGCAAGCCCGTGATAGTGGCCTGGGCACCGTAAGGCGCCAGGATGACCCCCAACTTCGAGACTTGCGAGACTGCGGCCGGGCGCAAGTGGAGCAGTGCTCCCTGCGCTGAAGTCCCCGGGCGCGAGAAACGGGTAACGACAGTGTTCTCGACTGGGAGCTTACGAAGTTTCGAGACCTTCAGCTCGACCCGACCGGCCTTCGTGTCGAGCTTTCGGCGGTAGCCTCTCGGCCGTTAGTCCTTGCAGGAATCGGTGGGAACGTACCGGCTCGCCTGGCAGATGGCCTCCGCCTCGGCCTCAAGAAGCTGATTTAGCGTCCTTTCGACTGTCCCGCAGATCAGCTGTCTGAGATGCTCCTGGATCTTGCCGTCGTCGATCTCCACGACCAGCTCCAACGAGCTCTTGTCTTCGCTATTCTTGTCGATGGTGGCCTCTACCTCCTTGGTCGTTGGCTGGTGTCAACTCCATTTGACCAAGGCGAGGCCACAGCCTCACCATCCTTTTTGCGCAAGAAACTGTGCGGCAGCAAGGCTCCATGTCAGTTCCGCGCAGTTGGTCGCCGAACTACTGGTCAAGCCTCAACAGCGTGCCCACCAGCTTTGCTTTTTTGCATGTTTGATCGCTTGTTCTGGGGCCGACTTTTTCGGCAGGAAGGTTGGGACGCATTCAGCTATGGAAGATCCCCCTAGCATGGCCTCCAAGACATGAGAAGGATCTAGGTGACACCCTGGGAACAATGCTTTCCACTCGCCCAGTACAACAGCTAAGTGGCCTGCAATCGTCGCTGTGGCGAGCGATGCTTCTTTTATGAAAAAATTATGCATAAAACTGCCGGAGCAGGGGTGCGCTGGTCCGCCATCAGCCATAAGGTCGGGTTTACAGAGTGGACTTCTTGGGTAGGGGAAGTCCTTAAAGGAGATGTAGAGGCTTTTGTTGATCCCAGGCCAAGCCGACGGTCCCATCGATGCAACCTTGCTTAGCTTCATGCCCGAAGAGAAGGATCCGCAGGATATGGCTGAGCTTGGGGCACCGAGCTGAGGGAGTGGAGGCGGGCAGTCTCCTGGACTTGCAATCTGGTCGGGAGGTTGTGCTTGCTTGCCAGTCAATCCGCCATTATTCCCAATGCTGCAGGCATGAAGCTTTCCGCGAGCCAAGATGGTTTCGCAGATCTTGCGCCACCTCTCAGGCTGTGCCGCGGACTTCCATCGGTCCCAACTTATTGCCATACAGATTAGGTCAACATTCTGGTCTAGTGCGTAGCAAATACCTTTGCATGCGTTGTCTATGTTGTAGTCGACAACGATTGGCAATATGCTGGCGTCTGGGGCGATGCCGAGCTTGCTGTCTGCAATTCTGCTGGCAACGCAAGTTCCGT
Source organism: Acidobacteriota bacterium (assembly GCA_020439725.1). GTDB lineage: Bacteria > Acidobacteriota > Thermoanaerobaculia > Multivoradales > JAHZIX01 > JAGQSE01. Next base: position 4,318 of record JAGQSE010000611.1, on the reverse strand, counting down.
GATTGTTAGACAGCCCGCCATTGCCGGTGAAGTCTTGAATGGTGCCAAAATTCCTGATTTTCTTATTGCCGGCAAATCCGAGGTCGACCACAGCAATCGAGACGTTAGCGCCCTTCCTTGAGCCGCCCGCTCCTCTCAGTCTTGCCAAGGTCTGGATCGCAGGCCGACCGGCCCTGATTAGTCTTCCCAAGAGGCCGTCTTCAGATTCGGTCTCCCCTACATCAAAGTACTCGGAGAATTGCTGGATGTCGGTGCTCTCGAGATGGGGAATGTGGGAGAGCGTGGCCAAGCCGATTTGGCTTTCTAGTGCAAGTATTCTGTTTAGAGTGGAGCCACGGACCGAAAGTTTGGTCGAAAAGCTAAGCGGGCAGTTCTCGTCCGGTTGCGGAGGGTTGTTTGAGTTGGTTTCTATGTCGAGATCGTGTTCTTTTAGGAATGAGTAGACAAATTGAAGGCGAGTTGTCAGGAGGTTCCTGAGCTCTTGCGTGGTGAGAATCCTTTCATCTGCACTCGGTGCTATGCGCGTCTCCGGCTCAAGTTGACTTTCCTGGTACCTGGCTTGGATGGCCTGAGCGCTAGGGTGCGGCTCAACGTAGAGTCGGACCTGAATGAGGGCATTGGGCTGGCTCGCGGCGAGGTTTCTCAAGTGTGCTGTTGCATCAAAGGCGTGTGGCATCTTGACTCCTGGAGCGACTGTAGGTCATTGGATAATGACGCAGGCTTGTAGGTCAGACGGATTGTCGCCGCCAATAGGTCCTAGATTAAACAGGTCAGAGAGGGGCGGAAGCTCGTTTCCGTCTGTCATGTGACAGGCGGGGAAACCACCAGGGGCGAAGAGTCTGCTCCAAAAAGATGTGTTTGGTACAGAGTAGCGGTTTGGACTCTTGAAGAACTGGTAGTAGTGAGCAAAGTGACGAGACTCTCTATTTGCGTGCTTTCGGTAGCAGGCGTCTTGGGGCTCGAATCTGGGGGCTGCGTTTGCGAAAATGATGTCTATGTAGTAGTTGTTGCCGATGCTTTGTGGCGTTAAGATCACGGTTCTTTCGGTTCCGTAGTTCTGCTCTCCGGTCCCGTTGCGGTGAGTAGATCCTCTTAGGGCGGTGGAGGTGACCCTGAGAGCATTTCCTTTCACTCTTGTTTCCCAGACTGCGGAGTCTGCCATTTGCTGAGAGACAGTCACTCCTTCGTCGAGTAGGGCGAGAGAGAATTGGGCAGCTCGGAACTTTTTGTCCGCGCTATATTTGTTGTAGGAAAGTGAACAGGTCTTGACAGTGCCGCCCTCGAGGGTGAGCCTGCTCAGTGCCGCAGTCTCGGGGTTTTGAATCCTCTGTAGGTGGCTAGAGACGTTGAGAATCCATCTGGAGTCCGAGATGTTGTCAGGCTCCGGTTCCGGCCTGGATGAGTCAGCGTTGCCGGTTAATGTGCTGATATGGAGGTTGGGTGCCTTAATTTGTGACGTCGCTTCAGTCCCGCCCTTTGTTGTCTGCGACGGGCTGGCTGGTTTTGTGACGCTCAATACCTCAAAAGATATGTCGAGATTTGTGAGCGGTTCCCAGACCAGTTTGTAATCGCTGTTGGAGGTGGCCTCCGCCGAATGTGTATCCGAGCTCAGCGAATCTTCGACGATGTAGCATTGGCCTGCACTGTTTGTGCACTCGGACTTGGAAGCTAGGAAGCTGTAGTGCTTGTCGCAGCCGTGATCGCAGCTGGGCGCAAGTAGAACCTGCATAGGGTCTGAGACCTCATTCCCGGAGAAGAGAGCGGCTAAGCCGTAGATGAAAACCCGCAGGGTAAACTCCGTCAGTTCCATTCGACACCTCCTTGGTTTGCTAAGTTAGAGGTTGGGGCGCCTGCTGGGGGCGGGCGAGAGTTTCTTCCGCGCAAAGGGAGCCCGTGGTGGGCGAGTGGCCAGCGCTGACGCGGGTAGTGATTTCGACGACGATCACTCCCCCACCACCCGCCCCGCCCCCCAAACCCGCACCGACACCCCCTTATCCCGCGCCTCGAGCTGCGCCTTCCGTAGCGCCTCCGCAGGCGTAAGACCCAATGCGAGGTAGCGAGCCACCTCGCCCATTAACTCTGCAGACGGCTGGTCGGTGACGGGCCAGAGGTTGGCCAGGACGGTGTTGGCGCCGGCGTTGAGGAAGGCGCTGGGGAGGTCTTGGTGGGTGGTGGTGGCTGCGGTGGCGCAGGCGGAGAGGATGACGAGGCCGGGGTGGAAGACCTGTGGGGCGTCCGGGCCGTCGGGGGCCAGGGCGAGGAGGTCGTCGGGGGTCAGGTCTTCGGGGCCGGCAAGGACGAGTCGGGGGGCCTCGCCGGTGGGGGCCTCGGCATGGCCGAGGTAGTAGAGGACGTCGGCATGGCGGGTTGCCTCCAGAAATTGGGTCTTGGTAGCACTCGTCCCGTCTACGACCGAGAGAGTGCCATCGGGTCCGAATGAGTCCTCGATGGCTGCGACCTCGGTGGAGAGGGCGGGGAGAATCGGGAGTTGGCTATGGCGATCTTCGTCCGGTGTCGTCGAGGCGATGACCGCGACGTTGAGCTGCGCGCGGGCGACCACCTCGCCAGTGGCCGTCAGCCGAAGGGCGTCCGGTTCGGAGCTCTGATGACTCCGAAGGACGTTGCGTTGCTCGAGCTGGCGGAGGAAGCCGAGGCTGGGGACCGAGCTGAGGGCGTGGTCTTCGAGCAGGATGCGGCCGGTCTCGGGATCCCGGAGCAGCGAAAAGGGCAGGTCCGCGAGCGGCTTGCCGGCGACGAGTTGGAGGGGTTCTTCGTCGACGAGAAGGTCGGCGACGGGGGAGATGAGGGTTCGGTAGAGGTCTTCGCTCGACGTGGTCAGCGTGCTCCCGGATGAGCCGTCGGTGAGTGCGTTGTCGAGCGCCGCGATCTGATCCTCGAGCTCGCGCTTCGGTACTGGAACCCGTCGAAGCATTGTCTGCTCGGGACGGACCGACCAGATGCACAGCTCGTCGTCGTCGACCCAGTAGACCAGGGCGTGGGAGCCCTCAGGGACCGCGGCGGCTAGCTCCGCGGCGATGGCGGGCGCCTCGTCGAGGCCCAGGCTCCTTGCCAGCCGCTTGCCGTAGGGGAGGGAGAGCGCCGCGTCGGCGGCTTCAAGCCCGCGAGTCTCACCGTTGCCCGCGCCGAGGCGCAGCCGGACTAGCTCGTTGTAGAGGTCCAGCCGCTGTGTGGAGAGAGGTAAGGGATCGAGCGTCCCAAGGCTCCCCAGCTGGGCCTGGACCTCGTCGAGGCCTCGAAGAATCGTAGTCTCCGCCTGGTCCCAGTCCTTGAGGGTGCCATAGCTCCTTGCTTCGAGGAGAAGAGCCTCGGGTAGCTTGATCGCGTACTCGGTCTGATCGAAACCACGCACCGCCTTCTCGAGCAGCTCGAGAGCCTCCTCTGGCCGGACCGTCGCGAGGACGCGTGCCTCGGCCAGGTCGAGATCGGCACTAACCGAGCGTCGCTGCCCGAGGTCCTTGATTCGCTGGTTCTGAAGCCGGGCGACGCGAACGTCTTCGAGGGCCGCGTCGGTCGCGCCGAGCCTCGAGAAAGTCTCGGCGCGGAGGCGAAGGGCTCCTGCGAGATTGGCCGGGCCCACACCCGCCGCCAATGGCACTGTGGCGTCTGCAAAAAGCAGAGCGAGATGAGACTGTCCACTTCGGACAGCGACGCCTTGGGCGGCTTGGTAGAACGCGTAGTGTGCGGGGCCGCTGTCGACCCGATGTAGTCTCTCAAAGCCGAGCCAAAGGTGCTTCCAGGCCTGATCGCTCTCCTCGATTGTCATCAGCGTGTCGGCGATGGTCCGGAACGTGGCGGCCTCGAGGGCGGGGTCGCCACTTCTCGTGGTGGGCTCGAGGGCGGCCTCGTAGAAAGCGAAGGCTTGCCCGTGCTCCCCGCGAATCGCCGACACCAAGCCCGCCAGCCGGAGCGCGTCGGCGTGGACGTAGGGATAGCGCGCGGCGCGGTCCGCGTCGAGGGCCGGAGCGAGGGCGCGGAGCGCGGCGTCGTACTTCGTCTGGCTGTACTCGGCGAGGAAGAGGTCCCGGCGGGCGCGGAGGACCAGCGGACCGAAGTCTCGTTCGAGGGCGCTCAGAGCGGTGCCCAGGGCTCTCGCCGCCTCCGCCTGCCGGGTTTCGACGATCAGCCCGACCCCGTCCTTCCACCTGCGCCAGCTACGCACCGCGCGATCGGCGCCGTCACTGCCCGAGCCGAGCGTGCGATCGAGCGCCGCCACGACGTCACCCGCCCACGGGTCGCCGGCGCGGCGTAGCGCGGCGGCGGTGGCGCCGGCGCGCTGGCGGGTGTCTCGGGGGGACTC
>JAGQSE010000610.1 GCA_020439725.1 Acidobacteriota bacterium | reverse complement strand
GACAGCGCCAGCGCCACCGAGATACCGCCGCGGAGACCTCCCCAGGTGAGGATCTTGACCGCATGGGGGGAGAAGGCGCGCCAGCGCCGCATCACGCCGAGGGTGCCGCCGACCGCCAGCCAGCGTGCCAGCACCACCACGGGAATCATCAGGAGACCGGTCAGGAGCAGATCCCGGGTGAAAGTGAGGACCAGGACCTCGAAGCCCAAGAGCACGAAGAGGACCGCGTTGAGGATCTCGTCGACCAGCTCCCAGAACGTGTCGAGGTGCTCGCGGGTCGAAGCGGACATGGCCAGGGTCCGGCCATGGTTGCCGATCAGGAGCCCCGCCACCACCATGGCGATGGGACCCGAGACACCCAACCGGTCGCAGGTGGCGTAGCCGCCGGCCACCAGCGCCAGCGAGATCAGGATCTCAACCTGGTAGTTGTCGACGCTACGCAGCAGGAGGAAGGCCACACCGCCGCTCAGGAGCCCGAAGGCGACTCCACCACCGGCCTCGACGGTGAACAGGTGGAGGACCGACAGGGCGCTGACCTCGCCATGACCGCCATGGCCGAAACCGAGCCAGCCGGCGATGGCCAGGAAGACCACCACGGCCACCCCGTCGTTGAACAACGACTCGCCGGCGATCTTCGCTTCGAGGGTCTTGGGCGCTCCCAGCTGCTTCAAGATGCCGAGCACGGCGATGGGGTCGGTGGGCGAGACCAGGGCGCCGAAGAGCAGGCAATAGCCCCAACCGACGTCGAGACCGAGAAGGGGATTGAGGACCGCCCACGCCATACCCCCGACGAGCAGCGTCGAGACCAGCACCCCGGCGGTGGCGAGGACGCTCACCACGCCCCGCTGGCGCCGGAGGTCGTCGAGATTGACGTGAAGCGAGCCGGCGAAGAGCAGAAAGCCGAGCATGCCCTGCATCAGCGTCCGGCTGAAGTCGATCGAGCCGAGGATCCGCCGGCCGTCCGAGACCAGCGACGGTGACAGCCCGCCCGCGGCCAGCAGCAACAGCGACAGGACCAGGGCCATGGCCATCAGGCCGATGGTGGTCGGTAGCTTCAAGAAGCGGTGATTGACATAGCTGAAGGCCGCCGCGATGGTGACCAGGGCCGCGAAGATCTCGAACAGGCTCATGGCGGGCTCCGTCAGGAAACAGGGTTCAACGTCGTGGCGCATCTTCCCCGCTGGCGTCGCGGCGACGCAAGCGTCTCGGGTGTCTTCGCACTTTCGGTATCATCATGCCGCTGTCCGATACCCGGACGCGTTTCTGCGCTCCGAGATCCGCGGCCCGATGCCGCACCCTGGAAAGGCTGGTACCCATGCGCCCTGAGCCATCCCTTCTCACCCGCAGTCTGCCCTGCGCCCTGCTCCTCCTCCTGCCCCTCACGGCGGTCGCCGAGACGATGACCTCCGAGCAGATCGTCGACCGGATGGTCGCCGCCCACGGTGGTCTCGAAGCCTGGGCGTCGGCCCCGACCGTCCATTTCGAGGACAAGTTCTCCTCGCCCGGACGAGACGGCGCCAAACCGACCCGGGTGACCGTCGAGCAAGGCCCGCGCCGCGCCTACATGGATGTCGTCGGCACCGACATGTCGATGGGCTGGGACGGTGAGAAGGCCTGGGGTGTGAACTGGAAGGTCCCCGCCCCGCCGCGCTTCTTCGCGCTGCTCAACTACTACTTCCTCGACCTCCCCTGGATGACCCAGGACCCCGGCGTGGTGCTCGGCGACCCGGGAACCGGCAAGCTCCCCGGCTCGGACACCGAGTACCTGGTTGTACGCATGAGCTTCGAGAGCGGTGTCGGCGACAGCCCGGGCGACTATTACGACCTCTATATCGACCCCGAGAGCTTCGAGCTCGCGGGCACGCGCTACATCGTCACCTACAAGGCGGTGCTGCCGGAGGGAATGACGGCGACACCACCGCACACCCTGGTCTACGACTCCTGGGAGGAGGTCTCGGGGCTCAAGGTTCCGACCCACTACACGGTCTACATGGACGGCGGCAACATCTACGCCACCTGCACGGTGACCGGCTGGTCGTTCACCGAACCCTTCGACGAGGCGCGCATGACGCCGCCGCCGGACGCCGTGGTCGACACCAGCCAACCCTGATCCGCTCACGAGACCGCCCCAAGGGGTGGGGCCTCCGGTCTTAGGATGAAGGTGGAGGGACCG
>JAGQSE010000609.1 GCA_020439725.1 Acidobacteriota bacterium | reverse complement strand
CTGCCAGCCGAGGTAGCACATCTCGACCGGGATCATTTCGGGAAGGCCTTCTTGCACGATGGCCACCTCGGTGCCGCAGGCGACTTCTCTGAGATCGACCGTGGTGATCATCTCGCCCGGCAGGTTGGGATCGTCGAAGGCGTCGGTGTAGCGGATTCGGGCGCCGGGGACCAGCTCGAGATAGCGGCCGCCGAAGGAGTGGCCGTGGCCGGTTCCGAAATTGGTGAAGGACATCTTGAACGTGCCTCCGACCGTCGCCTCCATGTGGTGGACGGTGCAGGTGAAGCCATAGGGCGGCAACCACTTGGCCGTGGCCTCGGGTTCGAGAAAGGCACGGTAGATGCGCTCGGGCTGGGCGCGGAGGACACGGTGGAGACGGACGGTGCCGGTGGTCATGGGGGAAAGCTCCTCTTGAATGTCCTGGGGCGAGGTCGCCGAGCCTTCGCGAGGCTGGCTTGGGGTCCGCCGATGGACCCGCGGCGCTGAGGCTCGACCCTCACGGTGAGCCCGGGCGTCGAGCTCCCGGGCTATCGCGGGCGATCTTGTCCTCGACCGGCTCCGGAGGCAAGGGGAAGCGACCCGGTCACGGCTCCTTCCGCCGGAGTCGTCTGTGGCGCGCGTTCAAGGCTTCCGACCCGTAGCGATGAGCGCGCTCACCTCGAAGACGACGCGGCCGTCGGCGGCGACGTAGAGCTCGAGAACCTCTTCCGCCTCGGCCAGGATCGTTTCGATGAGCGCCTCCTCGAGGTGCACACCCATGATCGGCAGCCAGCCGCGGAGCTCCGCCTCGATCATCGACCGGACGCTGGGGAAACGCGCGAGACCGCGTTCCTCGACCACCGTCACCGCAGCGGCCCCCGCCGCCGCGAGGAGGCCATCGAGCTCCGCCGGGTCTCCGAGCACGAAGGGAGCGCGCAACGCGTCGGCCGCCGCTTGGCCGGCTCGCCGTTCGAGGAGCTCGACGGCAGCGGAGTAGGCGGGGGATCTGTCGAGAGCTCCCCACACCGCGACCGACAGCCGTCCCGCGGAGACCAGCACCCGCAACATCTCGCGCAGTGCCGCCTCGCGGTCGGGAAAGAACATCAGGCCGAACTGGCTGGCGACCACGTCGAAGCTGCCGTCGGCGAAGGGCAGCGTCGCCGCCACGCCTTCGTGCCACTCGACCGCCGGCTGCAGCCGCTTCGCCACCGCGAGCATCCCGCCGGCCGGGTCCAAACCGGTCACCGTCCCCCGGGCGCCCACCCGGCGAGCGGCCTCTCGCGCCAAGACGCCGGTGCCGCAGGCGACATCGAGCACCCGGTCTCCGGCGGCGAGGTCGGCCGCCTCGAGAACCAAGGGCGCCCATTGCCCGAAGATCGCGGGCACGTGCAGGTCTTCGTAGGCCTCGGCGGCGGCGATCTGGGCTTCGAGTCCGTCGTCCATGGGTGGGTTCTCCAGGGTCGAGAGGTCGATGAGTGTTGGCTGGCTGCTCCTAGATAGACGCAGCCGGCGCCGATCTCCTCTCGCGGACAACCACGCCTGCCCATCGGGTAGCCGGGAAGGCCTCTCACCCGAGAGGCACCGAGCCCCGGTCCGCGGTGCTCCATACCTGGACGAGATGAGTGACTTCTGTGAATCGCGTGTAATTTTCCGGCGACAGCATAAGTTAAGACGCGAAGCAGTGGTATGTGAAGAAGATTTCGAATAGAATAGACACCGCGTCTTATCTACTATTGAATCAGGTCCATTTGCATCTCGGCCCGTTCGTGAACCGGCGGTCCAGCGTCTCTGCCGGCTCCAGCGCGGCCATCGCCTGAAGCTCCGAAGTGGGGGGAGCTTTCTGTACGGCCCTCCGCCTCGAACTCTGTAATCCCTTGCGGGGCCTGAAGGTAGGTAACGCTGGTTTGCGACTCCACCAACTTTGTCCGCGCTGGGAGTGACCGTGGCCTCCCCGGTCCGGCGATCCCAGAACCTACGAGACCTTCTAGAGCTTCGAGTCCAGGACTGCCCCGGCGGTGAGCGGGGATACCACTTCCACTCCGGGAGCGGCCAGCCCACGGTAGAGACTCTGACCTACGAAGGTCTGGCCGACCGCAGCAAGCGGTGGGCCGCTGGCCTCCAGGCGTTCGGGGCCGAGGGAGAGCGATGCTTGCTGCTCTTCCCCCCCGGCACCGAGTACATCAGCGCATTCTTCGCCTGTCTCTACGCGGGAGCCGTCGCGGTTCCTACTTACCCGCCGTCCCGGCGCAATGTCGACGGGCGGTTCAGAGCAGTGCTCGACGACGCGGAGCCGCGGGTGATCCTGTGCACCCCCGAGATCCGCGATCGCGTGCTGGCGCTGGCGGGGGAGTGGCCTGGGTTCCGGGCGGCGCGGATCGTGACGCCGGCGGAGCTCGAGGCCGCGGACGAAAGCTCGTGGACACCCCCGGCGCTCGACTCGGACAGTCTGGCCTTCCTGCAGTACACCTCCGGCTCTACGGGCCAGCCCAAAGGTGTGCGCGTCACCCACGGCAACCTGGTGCACAACCAGCAGCTGATCCAGACCGCCTTCGGGACCAGCTCGGAGTCGGTAGTGGTGGGCTGGCTTCCGCTCTACCACGACATGGGGCTCATCGGGATCGTCCTCCAGCCCCTTTTCGTGGGCGCCGAATGTCACCTCATGTCGCCCCTGGCCTTTCTGCAGAGGCCGCTCGCCTGGCTCGAGCTGATTTCCCGCGTCGGCGGCACGGTGAGCGGTGGACCGAGCTTCGCCTACGGGCTGTGCGTCGAGAAGGCGGTCGCCGGCTGCCCCGAGGATCTGGACCTGAGCCGCTGGCGCGTTGCGTTCAACGGCTCCGAACCGGTGGACGCGACGACCCTCGAGCGCTTTGCCGAGACCTTCGCGACCTACGGCTTTCGGCCTCAAGCCGCCTATCCTTGCTACGGCCTCGCCGAAGCGACCCTGTTCGTCGCGGGCGCCTCGGTCGCTGAGCCTCCGACCGTCGAGAGCTTCGATCAGGCTGGTCTCGGCAACGGTCGGGCGGTGCCCCTTGCCGGTGGTCGCTCGCTGGTGAGCAGCGGTCGGCCCGCAGACGGCCTCGACCTCGCGATCGTGGATCCGGAAACGTGCCGGAGGTTGGCGGACGGCGAGGTCGGAGAGATCTGGGTAGCCGGGCAGAGCGTTGCCGACGGATATTGGCGGCGGCGCCGGGACCCAAAGCGGGACTTCGGTGCCCGCCTCGAAGACCACCAGACCCACTCACCCCAACGAAGCTGGTTGCGTACCGGCGATCTCGGGTTCCTACGCCACGGGGAGCTCTTCGTCAGCGGACGGATCAAGGACTTGATCATCCTGCGGGGGAGGAACGTCTACCCCCAGGACGTCGAGCGCGCGGCCGCGGCCAGCCATCCGGCGCTGCTCGCCGACGGCGCCGCCGCGTTCGCCGTGGACTCGCCCCGGGGCGAGGGCCTGGTGGTCGTCCAGGAGATCGACCGCCGGCACCACGACCAAGCCGCTCAGGCTCTCGAGGCGCTTGGCCGCGGGCTGGCCGAGCACGAGGGGCTGGTCGCCGACGAGATCGTGCTCATCCGCCAGCGCACGCTGCCTCGGACCTCGAGCGGCAAGGTCCGTCGGCGGGCCTGCCGCCAAGCCTATCTGGACGGTGCGCTCGAAGCCGTCGCCACGGCAGCACGCCGCACGGGAGACACCCGGCCGGAAGCATCGTGGTCGGTCGGGATGGCGGGCGAGGACCGGGCCCTGGACCTGCGGCTCCTGGTCGCGAGGCGTCTGGGCCGGGATCCTGCGGACCTGGACCCGGACTCCGACCTGGTGACCCTGGGCCTCGACTCGCTGGCGGCCATGGAGCTCGCCGGCGAGGTCGAGAGCCGTTTGGGGGTCCATCTGCCCCTCGAGGTCCTGGTCGAAGGGACCAGCCTGGCGGCCCTCCAACAGAGAATCGACGAGGCCGGCGAGGGCCCGGCTTCGGGTGGTGGCGCCCACGACCCCGGGGAGCCCACCGAGCGACCCTCCGTCGGGCAGGCGTCGATTTACTTCCTCGAGCGGCTGCAGCCCGCGGCGGCGCGGTACAACGTCGCGCGGGCGTTGCGCTGTACCGCACCGGGCCAGGTCGGGCGGCTCATCGAGGGGCTCGACCGGGTGGTCGAGAGCCACGACGAGCTGAGGCGAAGCTTCGCGGTCGACGACCAGGGATGGCTGCGCAGGGGCTGGCGGCCCGGCCCTCGGCTGGAGGTTCGCGAACAGGACGCTAGCGGTTGGAGCGCGGAGGCTTTGACGACCGCGCTGGTCGGCGCCGCGTCGAGACCCTTCGACCTCGCCCGGGATCCGCTGATGCGTCTCGAGGTCTTTCGAGGTGCCGGCGACGACGTCGTGCTCTGGGTGGCCCACCACCTGGTCGTCGATTTTCTGTCGATGGCGACGATCGGCCGTCAGCTGAGTGAGGGCTGGACCGCCATCTCTACGCCGCCAGGTCCGCCGAAGGCCGGCTATGACGCGTGGATCCGGTGGCAGGAAGACCTCCTCGCTGGCGAGCGGGGCCAGTCGCTCCGCGAATTCTGGCGCCGAGAGCTCGCCGACGCGCCGGCGCCGCCGGAGCTGCCGGTGGATTCGCCGCCGCCGGCCGAACGCTCGTGGCGCGCTCGGTGCACGCGCGCGTGGCTCCCCGACGAGCTTTGGTCGGCGGTCCGCGACCGGGCGGACCGTCAGGGGGCTACGCCCTTCGTTCTCCTTTTCGCGGCTCTCCAGCTGCTGATCGCAAGGATCGGCGGCCAGCGCGACTTCCTGCTCGTCTCGCCGGTGGCGACGCCAGGGCCTCTACCGCTCGGCGAACCGGTTGGCTACCGTGTCAACCTGCTGCCGCTCCGCTCCGCATTGGACGAGAGTGCCGGGTTCGAGGACCTCGTTCGAGGGAGCCGCCGCCGCGTCAACGAGGCCCTCCGGCACCGCGATCTTCCTTTTGCGCACATCGTCGAAGAGGTGCGGGGGCAGCAACCCCGAAGCGGCCGGGCCGAGGGCTCCGGCTCGACGGCAGACGGAGCCGGTCTGGGCCTGGGGCGCGTCATGCTCGTCCTCTACGGGCGAAGCGCGGGCTCGCCGTCCGGGCTCGCCGAGCTCGCCGCGGGTGTTCCAGGCTCGGCGCTCGACCTGCCCGGAGCTCGCTTCGAAACCCTCGAACTCGAGACCCACCCCGCCCTCTTCGACCTCCAGCTCCACGCCACCGAGCTCGCCAGTGGCGGCTGCTACCTGGGACTGGACACCGATCGGGAGCTCTTCGATCGGGTCACCGGCGAGCGCTTGCTCCGCTGGTTCCAACGCCTCCTCGAGGGCGCGACGGCCGCGCCGACGCGGCCCCTCCGCGACCTGTCGCTGCTCGACGGTTCGGAACGCGAGCAGCTCCTGGCGGCGGGTTTGGGACCCGCGCCGGCGCCGGGGCTCCGTCGCCCCGTCCTGTCGCGCATCGCGGCACGGATCCATAGTGCCCCCGAGGCCCCGGCCCTCGAGT
>JAGQSE010000033.1 GCA_020439725.1 Acidobacteriota bacterium | reverse complement strand
CCGCGCTCGCGGGTCGCGGCGATCAGCCGCCGGACGCAATCGAGCTGGTGATAGCGCGGAAAGATCAGCGTCTCGCGCGTCGAGGTCCGCCCGCGCTCGTCGGTGGTCTCGGTCTTCTCGACATGGAGGAAGCGAGCGAAGAGATCGAGCAGGCTGTCGCGCTGCCAGACCTCCTCCCACAGATAGAAGGTCCGGTGCTTGCCCTCGACCGCCGGGTTTCCCGCGGCGGTGCCGTTGCCTCGGTTGAAAGGCAGGAAGCGGGTCTTGTCGCCGGCGAGCCGCGTGGTCATCCACACCTCGTCGGCGCCGACCGCAAAATGGACCAGGGCGCGCTCGCCAAAGCGGAAGATCGGTGCCCCGGGATCGCGGTCGCCGACATACTGCGCCTTGGCGTGGCGCGCGGTCTGCTGGGTGAGCGCGTTCTTGAGCTCGGCGGTGACCAGCGGGATGCCGTTCAGGAAGAGGACCAGGTCGAGGGAGAGCCCGGGACGCTTGGGGTCGTAGTGGACCTGCCGCGCGACGGCCAGGCGGTTGGCGCGGTAGAGCTCCTCGACGTCGGGGTTGAGCCCGTGGGCCGGCTGGAAGGCCGCGACCCGGACCCGCGACCCGTAGAACTTGAACCCGTGGCGCAGCACGTGCAGCACACCGTCCTGCTGGGTGGCCTTGTCAAAGGCCGCGAGAAAAACCTCCGGCAGCCGATCGCCATGGATCCGCCCCTGCTTGTCCCACACCCCCGGTTGCGTCCGCTCGACAAACGCCAGCAGGTCCTCCGGAATCAGCGCGCTCTCCGCGACGAACACCCCCGGCTCCCGCGACACATACCCGCCGTGCTCGAGCAGGTGCTGCTCGATGAGCTCCTCGAAGGCGGCTTCGGAGTGGGCTTTCATGCCACGCCTTCCTTCTCTGGCAGGTCTGGGACCTCGATCTGCCCCGTCACCGCCGCGGTGATCAGAGCCTGGCGGTACTCGCGGAGGCGGGTGATCTGGGTCTGGACCGCTTCTTCGATGCGGGCCGCGCTACCTATCTGAACGTCCAGCCAATCAGCGATCTCAGCTTGCTCCTTCGAATCCGGCGCTGGGACCAAGACACGCTTCAGATCCCAGATGTTAACCCCCTTCACCGTCGCCCCGACGACCCTAGGATTTAGATAGCCTGAAAAAACCGACGATGTCGCCACATACCAAAGCCAACGACTAACAATCCCTGACGCCGGAGAAATGCGGGCCGCATCTTGCGTTAGATTTGCGCCTTCTAGATCCGAAGGGACTATCGCGGCGGAACCGTATGAACCCCGGATTGAGAAGACAATATCATCGGGCATTAGCCGCGACCGCACATACCCTTCCTCAATCTTCGGGTCGGTGCGACGAAGCTTCGATAGCCTAAGCCCTCCGGGCACACAGTTCCCTGCCTTGACGATTGGTACGCCGCCTTCAAAATGGGGACCTGGCAATACGATGCCATACATGACCTGCCGATAGGTTGCAACAACCTGATAGAGCCGCTTGACCTCCCAATGCTCAGGAATCTCCCCGATCCACGGCACGCCGGATTCCTTCATCGGTACGTCGGGATCGAGTCCCTTGGTCACCGCCTGGTGGATCAACGCCGCCCGCTTCTCCGTCAGCAGCTCGAGCAGGCGCTCCTTCTTCCCGATCAGCGCGTCGATGGCGGCTGTCTTGCGGTCGAGGAAGTCGGCGATGGAGGTTTGAAGACGAATCGACGGAGTTGGCACCCGAAACTGCATCACATCCGGCATGTAGATCGTCTGATGCGTAGAACCCATTCGAATCCGGTCGAATTCAGAGGTCATTCCGCGAAAGACCCACAGTAGAAAGCGGGGCATCAGCTTCGGTCCGCAGACGAAATTCACGAAGTCCTGCGTCGTGGCCATTTCGCGAGGCATGATTCCGGAGAAGCCTACGGATGCTGTTCGAGATAGGACCACAGTTCCGGCAGGGAGGATCCTCGCCGAAGAGTTGGCGATACCGGTCGGGCTCACCATCTCCTGGGTCTCTCCAAGAAACGTCTGCCTACCATCTCTCAGCTGCCAGATGTCAGCCAGCGAGAACCACGGGATCGTGCACTCGTCAGGGATCCAGTACTCAGGGTGGCTACGGCTTGGCGTATGCCCTGACTCGACCCGCGCCACCAGTCGGAGTAACGGCGTCGGCCAGTCTTCCGGCACCCCGCGCAGCCAAGCCGGCAAGTAGTCGCGGGTGCTCACGCTCACCCAAACACCTCCCCCAGCATCCCCTGGATCTCTTGCTCGAGCTCTCGGATCTCGGCCTCGATGACTTCGAGGGGGCGCGGTGGGGTGTACTCGTAGAAGTGGCGTGTGAAGGGGATCTCGTAACCGATCTTGGTCTTCGACTCGTCGATCCAGGCGTCGGGGACGTGGGGTAGGACCTCGCGGGTGAGGTAGTCGTGGATGTCCTCGGTCAGCGGGACGTTCTCGTAGTCGCGGAGATCGGTGTCGGGCTCGGGGTGGCCGTATTTGTCGCGGCAGATCTCTGCGTCCTCGTTGCGCTCCGACAGTGCGGCGAGGAGCGCCTTCTGGGTCGGCGCGGCGAGCTTGACGCCCTCCGCCTTGGCGGCGGCCTTGAGGTCCTTGAGGAAGGCCGGGCGGCTGCGGTAGAGGCGGGCGGGGTCGAGACGCGCCAGGGCCCTGCGGATCTGGCTCTGGAGCTCGCGGCCCTCGGCGATCTCGGCCTCCGCCTTGGCGCCCTTCTTCTTGCTGCTCGCCAGCGCCTGCCAGCCCTTCTCCTCGTCGAGACGCTCGAGCCGTTCCGGGCTGGCCTGGAAGTCGAGCCGGAGCGGGCG
>JAGQSE010000608.1 GCA_020439725.1 Acidobacteriota bacterium | reverse complement strand
CGGCTTCCGCATCGAGCCCGGGGAGGTGGAGGCGGTGCTCGCGGCGCACCCGGCGGTGGCTCGCGCGGTGGTCCTGGCACGGCCGGCGGCCGGTGGTGGCAAGCGGCTCCTCGGCTGGGTGGTGCCCGAGCCCGGCGCGCCGGCGGAGCCGGATCTGCTGGCCTATCTCGCGGCCCGGCTGCCGGCGCACATGGTTCCCGACGCGGTGACGGTCCTGGGCGAGCTGCCGCTCACCGCCAACGGCAAGGTCGATCGCCGGGCGTTGCCCGATCCCGAGATCGAGGCCGGCGCCGGCGAGCCCCCGGCGACACCGTCGGAGGAGCTCCTGGCGGAGTTGTGGAGCGAGCTTCTCGGAGTGCCGGCGGTGGCGCGGGACGACGAGTTCTTCGAGCTCGGTGGGCACTCGCTCCTCGCCACCCGGCTGGTGTCGCGGCTCCGCGATGCGGCGGGGGTCGACCTGCCGCTCCGCGCCGTCTTCGACTCGCCGTCGCTCGAGGCCCTGGGCCGCGCCCTCGACGCTGCCCGTGGCGAGGCCGACGAGCCGGTGGTGCCGGTGACCGGCGACGGGCCGAGACCGCTCTCCTTCGCCCAGCAGCGGTTGTGGTTCCTCGATCGTCTCGAGCCCGGGGACACCGCCTACAACATGCCCGCCGCGCTCCACCTGCGCGGCGAGCTCGAGGCCGGGCTCCTGGCGCGGGTCTTCGCCGAGATCGTCCGCCGTCACGAGGTGCTGCGAACGCGCTTTACCGAAGGCTCGGCACTGGCCGAAGGCCCGGTTCAGCTCGTCGAGCCGCCGGCGGCGGTACCGCTGCCGGTCATAGACCTGCGCCGCCTGGGCCAAGACGCGGCGGCGAAGGCGCGGCGCCTCGCGGTCGCGGAGGCCGGCCGGCCCTTCGATCTCGAGCACGGGCCCGTGCTGCGGACTGCGCTGCTCCGGCTGGCACCGGCGGAGCACCTGCTGCTCCTCGATCTCCACCACATCGTCTCCGACGGCTGGTCCATGGGCGTGCTGATGGGCGAGGTGGCGGCGCTCTACGGCGCCTTTGCCGAGGGTCGGCGCTCACCGCTCCCCGAGCTGTCGGTGCAATACGCCGACTACGCGCGTTGGCAGCGGCGGCGGCTGCCCCCCGAGCGGATCGAGGCCGAGCTCGAGGTCTGGCGCCGGCGGCTGGCGGGGGCGCCAGAGCTTCTCGAGCTGCCCACCGATCGGCCGCGGCCGGGCCTGCGCAGCCACCGCGGGTCGTCGGTACCGGTGCGCCTCGGGCGGGCGACCTCCGCCGCCCTCGAGGCCCTGGCGGGGCGGCTCGGAGCGACGCCGTTCATGGTCCTGTCGGCGGCCTTTGCCGCGCTCCTCGGCCGGGCCGCGGGTCAGCGCGAGGTGGTCGTCGGGTCGCCGGTGGCGGGGCGGCCGCGGCGCGAGCTCGAGCCGCTGGTGGGCTTCTTCGTCAACACCTTGCCGCTCCGGGTCGAGCTCGGCGGCGGGCCGAGCTTCGCCGAGCTGGTCGTGCGCCAGCGGGCGGTGGCCCTCGAGGCCTTCGCCCACGCCGAGATCCCCTTCGAACGTCTAGTGGAGGAGCTGGCACCGCGGCGTCTCGCCGGGGTGACGCCGCTCTACCAGGTGGTGTTCGCGTTGCAGAACGCTCCCGGCGGCGAGCTCGAGCTCCCCGGCCTGGTCCTCGAGCCCTGGGCGCCGCCATCGCGGAGCGCCAAGTTCGATCTGACGCTGTCGCTGTCGCGGGGCGAGGACGGTTTCGCCGGCTCCCTCGAGCTCGACCTCGACCTCTTCGATCGGACCACGGTGCGGCGCCTGGCCCACGGCTTCGAGCTCCTGCTGGCCGGTGCGGTGGCCACGCCGGAGCGCCCCGTCGCCGAGCTGTCGGTCATGGCGGCGGCGGAGCGTCACCAGGTGCTCGTCGAGTGGCGGGGGACCGAAACCTCGTATCCGCGGCAGGCGGCCTTGCCCGAGCTCTTCGCCCGGGCCGTCGCCCGCGCCCCCGCCTCTCCGGCGCTGGCGGCGCCGGGGAAGGGCGGTGAGACTGGGAGCTATGGCGCCCTGGCCTCGGAGTCCCGGCGGCTGGCGCGGCGGCTGGTCGCCGCGGGGGTTCGGCGGGGCGATCGCGTGGCGGTGCTCCTCGATCGCGAGCCGCGGCTGGTGGCGGTGCTCCTCGGCATCCTCGAGGCCGGTGCCGCCTACGTGCCCCTCGATCCCGCCTACCCGGCGGAGCGCCTCCGCCTGCTCCTCGACGACTGCTCGGCGACGGTGCTGGTCACCGCCGGCGGTCTCGCTGGGGATCTACTCGCCGGGGCCACGAGCGGCCTGCCGACGGTCCTCGACCTCGACACCGAGGCGGCGGCGGTGGCGGCCCTCGACGACGCACCCCTCGGGCTCTCCCTCGATCCCCTCGACCTCGCCTACGTGCTCTACACCTCGGGGTCGACGGGGCGGCCCAAGGGGGTCGCGGTGCCGCACCGGGCGGTGACGCGGCTGGTGCTCGAGGCCCGCTGGGCCGAGCTCTCCGCCGCCGAGACCTTCCTGCTGCTGGCACCGGTCTCCTTCGACGCCTCGACCCTCGAGATCTGGGGGGCGTTGCTCCACGGTGCCAAGCTGGTGCTCTACCCCGAGCGGGTACCCACCCTCGGCGGGCTGTCCGCGGTGCTCCGCGAGCAGGCCGTCTCGGTCCTGTGGCTGACCGCCGGGCTCTTTCACCTGGTGGTCGACGAGGCCCTCGACGCCCTCGCCGGGGTGCGCCAGGTGCTCGCCGGTGG
>JAGQSE010000607.1:1857-2449 GCA_020439725.1 Acidobacteriota bacterium | reverse complement strand
AGCGGCGAGGGTCTCGAGGCTTTCGCCTGAGGGCGCAGCTGGAGCCGGAGGCTCGCTCGCTTCCGCGTCCCAGCGGTGGGGCACGTGGAGGAGGCCGATGCGGTACTCGTCGGTGATGACTCGAAAGGCGGCGTGGACCACCTTCGAGTCGAAGGCATGGAGGGCGTACTCGTCGAGGAGATAGACGAAGACCGAGTATTCACCTTGGATCATCGGGATCTGCGACAGGCTCAGACGGACGCGATAGCGCGTTCGGCCCGCGAAGGGCTCGAGACCATCGTGAAGGGTCGAGAACGACGCGATCTGCACGCTGTCGATGCGATCGATGCCGATGGCGAGGTGGAAGCGGAGATTCGCGTCTCGAGTCTCCCATTCGACGTCGAGACTCCACCGGTCCCCACGACGGAACGGTGCTTCAGCTTCCGCCCCGGGCGGGCGGGCGACGGTCGCGCGAACGAGACGTGCCGGCCCGGCAACGGGCTCGGTGTGTACCAGCTGGGCTTCGCGCGGCTCCTTGTGCATCAGGAACGTCTCGTACTCCCGGACCACCTCTTCGACGGGCCCTAGCGCCGCAACCTCTCCGTCCCGGAGC
>JAGQSE010000607.1:0-1669 GCA_020439725.1 Acidobacteriota bacterium | reverse complement strand
CGCATGGCCATCCCGGTGGAATAGACCTTGACGGGCTGATCGATGAACTCCCCGAGCTCGCTGAAGGCGATGATCGCGGGCGTTTTTCGAACCACCTCTTCCTGCGACAACCCGAGCATGGCGGCGTTGAGCTGGATGTTCTGGCGACCGGTGAACTCCGGATGGAAGCCGGAGGCCAGCTCGAGGATCGAAGCGACCTTGCCCTCGACCCGCGCGGCACCGGCGCTCGGCGCGGTCACGCCGGCGAGAATCTTGAGCAGCGTGCTCTTGCCCGCTCCGTTCTCCCCGATGATGCCGAGCGAATCACCGGCCTGGAGCTGGAAGGAAACGTCGCGGAGCGAGCGGAACTCGCGGTGCCGTGACCGGCGGGAGAGGGCCTCGACGAGCCGGTCCCAAGGGCGAGCGTAGACCTTGTAGGTCTTGCTCAGTCCGGAGACCTGGACCAGGTGGCGGCTCATCGGGTTCTATTCTAGTCCGCGGTGCCGTAGGCGTTGCTCATGCCTGTTGACGAAGGAGGCCGCCGGCAATGCTCGGCGGCCTCCTCTCTCGGTCGGAACGCTCCGACCTCGCGACGTGGACCTCGGGATCAGCGCGTGGCGCCTACCACGAAGGCCGGGTCGTTGGTCTGGTTGTCGACCACCTGGGCCGCGCTCAGCAGGCTGCCGCTACGGACCACGATCTGTACCGTGAATCCGCCGTCGGCCACACCGTCGGGCAGCGGATGCTGGCTCGGGCTGACCTGGCGCATCCGCCCCCCGCGTACCCGGTACCCCTCGAGGGTGCCCAGCTCGGTGCCGTCGAGGGCGCGGTAGCGCAGGTCGTACTCGGCGGTGTCCTCGCCGGGGTTGAGCAGCCAGAGGGTCGTGCGCCGTAGCTCGTCCTGCTGCAGACCCGCCAGGATCTGTCGCTGACCGGCTTCGGCAGCGTCCTTTTGGGTGAGCGCCGGCATGAACTGGCCGAAACGACGGTTGGGGTCGGCGTTGTCATAGGACTCTGCCTGAATCAGCGGGAAGATGCCCGAGCTCGACGTGCTCTGGAGCGTCAGCACCCCGAGGCTGCTCGAGGCGTCGAGATCCCAGCGGTCGACCAGGACGTTCGACAGCCGCTTGGTCTCCCCCGGCAGCAGCGTCAGGCTCACCGGGTCCAGGGGATCCGACGAGTTGCCGACGTTGATGTAGGACATCTGGGTCTGGGTCGGTGTGGCACCGACGTTGGCCAAGATGCCGTCCGTCTGCCAGAGGCTGTCGTTGAGCCCGAAGGTGGCCAGCGCACCGATCAGGTAGACCGTCGATTCGGAAGCCTCCCCAGGCCGTACGAAGCTGAGGTCTTCGGAAGCGAGCCGGACATTGGCGCCGTAGGGATAGACCGGACCGCCGGAGAGGAGCTCGATCTCCACCCGGTAGTCCTGCTGGTTGCTGACGCCGAAGTCGCGGATCGTCCGGACCTGGAACTGGCGCTGGCCGAAGGCAGCGACGGACAAGGGATCCGGCTCGATGCCGA
Source organism: Acidobacteriota bacterium (assembly GCA_020439725.1). Lineage (GTDB taxonomy): Bacteria > Acidobacteriota > Thermoanaerobaculia > Multivoradales > JAHZIX01 > JAGQSE01. The sequence goes on along the minus strand of JAGQSE010000607.1, from coordinate 169 downwards.
GCTTCTCGCCGTTGCGATCGAAGAAGCGCAGCTGGAAGCGCGCCGGCTGGTCGTTGGGGTTGGTGATCCCGAAGAAGCCGAGGCGCTCGTCGTTGTCGTTGAGCCCAACCAGGTGAAGGACGTCGCGACCGCTCTCCGTGGACTTGGGGAAACGACCGATCTCGACCCC
>JAGQSE010000606.1 GCA_020439725.1 Acidobacteriota bacterium | reverse complement strand
GGCCGTCGAGGGGCGTGTTGCCGACGCCGCCGTCGTAGAGCTCGATGAATTCGGCGGCGTCGGTGCCGACCTGGTCGACGTCGACCTCGTTGATCACGATGGGTGGCACGCTGGGGCCGAGGCTCACCGTGCCCGGGTCGGGGGCGGTGAAGGCCGTGTCCCAGGTCACCGATATGTTCTCGCTGGTCTCGTCGTCGCCGGTGAGGCCGTTGCCACCGGCGCTCTCGTTGCCGGTCTCGAGGGCGATGCGCTTGGTCGAGAAGCCGAAGCCCGGATCCCCCGCCTGCTGCGGCATGGTGACGGCGTCGTTGGCATAGGTCGAGGCGGTCGTGTCCGCGTCGGGACCGTCGACCGAGACGCCGGTCTTGTCACCGATGTCGTTGGTCGAGGACGGCGTCCCGAGGTTGACCATGTCGACGTCCTCGACCAGGTCGGACACCCCGTCCCAGGTGAAGAGGACGGCGTTCTCGCCGCTGTTGGTGAGACCGGCGGTGGCGCCGACGTCGACCGCGGTCATGTCGGGTGTCATGGCGTCGGTGCCGTGGATCTCGAAGTCCGCCCTGAACCCGAAGGTCGTGTTGAACCCCGCGCCGTCGAAGGCGATGACCAGCACCTCGCCGGGGAGGATCATCGAGCCCGCCGGGAAGCGGGCGATGAAGTCCGAGGTGTCGATGGACGGCGTCGGGCCGGTGCCCGTGATGCCCGGCACCAGCGCATAGTCCTCGTCGTCGGACAGGTAGTAGTCGTCGAGGGCCACCGCGCTACCGGTGGGGTTGTAGATCTCGAGGAACTCGTCCGATGTCGGGGTCAGCACCGCCTCGGTGAGCAGCAGGTGGTCGTCGATGGCGAAGGCCGGCGAAGACGCCGCGAGCAGCCAGCCGAGACCGAGGAGGCCGGTCAGCGACAGCGGTAGGCTGCGTAGGCGGAGGGAAGATCTGGCGAACATCGAGCACCTCGAAGGGGACGAAGCGGTGGCGACTCGGAAGTCCCGCCAGTGGCGGGCGAGCTGGTTGCGATGGAGCGGCCCCGCTCGGTTTGCGAAAACGCCTCGGCCGGGAGGCCGAAGTCTCGAGTGGATGCTCAACTCTAGCCCATCCGGCGGCCCGCGTCGGCGTTTTGGGTGGCGATTCGGTGACAGAGGTGGTGGCCGGCTGCTGCTAGACTCTGGCGATGCAAGACTTGATCAATCGCCTGTTCAAGCCCGCGTTTGCCGCCCTTCCCTGGGCCGTCTCGATGGCGGCCGTCCTGGCCCTCCTGGTGGCGGCTCGCCCCGCCCATGCCGAAGACCCCGTGTCGCCCTCGCTGCTCGGTCCGGTGAGCCGCGGACAGGTCGAGGCGGCGGAGCCCGACTGGGTGGCGGCGGAAGTCGACGCCACCATCGACGAGGATGCCGCCAAGGCCCTCGCCGGCGTTCCGCCCGGCGCCAAGGTCGTCGTCTACTTCGGCACCTGGTGCAGCGACAGCCGGCGCGAGGTTTCGCGCTTCTGGCGCGCCCTCGACGTCACCGGCTCCGAGGTCCCCTTCGAGCTCGAGTACATCGCCGTCGACCGAGGTGACAAGCGGCCACCCGAGATGAAGGAGGAGCTCGGCCTGGTCTACGTCCCGACCTTCATCGTCACCCGGGACGGCCAGGAGGTCGGCCGGATGGTGGAGGAGTCTCCCCACGGCATCGAGAACGACCTGCTGGCACTGCTCGAAGGCGATGCGACGGGTGTCATCTCGGTCCGCGACGACGTCGGCGCCACCACCGACTGAGGTCCTGCCTTCAGCGCTGTCGCCAGGCTCCGGAGAGCTGCCTGCCAAAGCCGAACCTGCGGTAGAGGAAGTGGATGCGGCAGCCGGGGCGGGTCCCGACTTCCTCCTCGAGGAAACCGCCCACCGTATTGGTGAAGCCATCACGCGGGTGTGCCCTGAACACCGTTTCGGCCTGCGGGCGTGGAATCCCCCTCCGGCCGAGACCGATGACGTCGATGGCGGCGGCGCGGTTCAAGTAGTGGGCCTCGGGGCCGGCCGCAAGACCGACGCGGACGTTGAGGTGCAGACAGATGGCGTCTGCCACGGTCTCCGCCCGGCTCTGGTCGATCCCCCAGTCCACCAGACGCCGCAGCGCGTCCTCGGCGCCGTCATAGGCGAAGCAGCTCGAGCCTTCGGGACGGTCGTCTTCGTAGAGGACCAGCCCCAGGTCGTGGAGCAGGCTGGCCAGATAGAAGAGCTCGAGGTCGAGGCGGCGCCCGTCGCGAGCGGCGAGGATCCGGCCCCAGGCATAGGTGCGGTAGACGTGATGGACCAGCGGCGCCGGCGAGGTAGCCGCCAGGGCTTCCTCGGCGAGCCGTGCGGCGCGGGTGTCGGGCGCCGCGAGGGCGTCGAGGTCGGGAATCGACACAGTGGAAGAAAGCCCCAGACGCCGCCGCGCCGTCCGCGACAGCCCCCGCAGCTGGAGCGCCAGACCCTGACCGGCCAGCCGTAACCGATCCGCCGCCGACAGCCGTCCCCCCGTCCGGCGGGCCCAGGCGAGCGAGCCGACACCGCGGGCGGGCCCCGTGGGGGATGGGCGCTGGGTGGTCGTGGACCTGCCGGTCGCGATGGCAGCCGGCCTCGATGCCGTGGAGCAGGAAGGCGAGCTGGTCCGGATCGGTATCGGGGCGCAGCTGCCCCAGCCGCGCGGCGTCGTCGGCGCAGCGGTTGAGGAGCTTGAGGTAGGCGGAGTAGTACTTGCGGACCGCAGCGAGAGCCCCGCCGGCTTCGAGGTCGTCGAGCTCGAGGACAGCGTTGGTGAAGAAGCAGCCACCCTCGAAGACTCCCGCCGCGGTGTAGTCGAACCAGGCGTCCACCAGCGCGGTCAACCGATCGAAACCCTCGGGCAACGCCATCGCCGGTTCGACCACCGCTTCCCGGAACATCTGCGCGGCGCGTTCGACGACCTCGGCCTGGAGGTCCGCCTTCGACGGGAAATGAGAGCAGATCCCACCCTTCGACTTGTGGGTCGCCGCGGCCAGCCCGCCGATCGACAACCCGTCGACCCCGACGAGGGAGGCCATCTGCACCGCCTGGTCGAGGATGCTTTCCTTGTGGCTCGGTCGTGGCATGGCTCGATCATACCGAACGATCGTACGCTTTGGAAGGGCGAAAAAACGGGAACCCTCCGCGGAGGGCTCCCGCCTCGGCCGTCGATGAGGGACGGAGCGGATTACTGCCGCAGGCTCGGACCCTCGAGCTCCTGCACGGCGCTCCGGATCTGGCCCTCGAGGCTGCTCAGGGAGAGCGGCGGCGCGGTCGGGTCGACCTCGATGAAGGGGGTCTCGACCACGAGCTGGTCACCGAGGACGCGGTAACGCCCGGCGGGGTTGACCGTCACGAAGGTCGCCGCCTTGGCCCGGTCCCCGAGCTCGGAGGAAACGTTGCGCAGGAAGAGCAGCTGCTCGGTGCCCACGTCGTACAGCGGGTCGTCGGTCAGCTCGGCCTTCTGGCCGTCGACGAGACCGCCGGTCTGGAGGATCTTGATGCGATCTCCCACCGCCACGTCACCCGAGTAGACCTCGAGCACCTCGAGCACCGAGGGAGTGAAGGGGAGGCGAGGCACCACCTGCCCCTGGGCGGCGAGCCGCGCCGCCGTCCGCGGCTGCTGGAAGGGCTGGGGGACGACGAAGTAGGTGTCGTCCCGGTCGAGGACCTGGACCCGGACGACCGCATCGGCCTGGGCGACGAGCTCATCCGGGGTCCGGGCGTCGGAAGCCCAGATGGCGGGTGATTCGGGGACGGCGTTGGTAGCCGGAACCGAGGTGGAGCCCGCCTGGCTGAAGTAGCCGAGGGCCGTGGAGGCGCTGAAGAGAACCGCGATACCGACGATGGCTTTGAGCTGACTCATGATCTTGGAACCTCTCTGTGGAAAATTGACAGGCACGATGGACTACTTCGCGGGCTCAGTAGCGCGCGTTGATGAGGCTCTTGTCGGTACCGTTGAGCGTCGTCTTGGCCTGTACGTAGGGATACATGATGCTCGAGGTGGTGCTGCGATGAGCCAGCGAGAAGCAGTGGCCGGCCTCGTGCATGAAGAGGTTCTGGCGCTGGCTCTGGCTGGCGCCGTCCATGTCGTAGCGATCGTTGTAGGCGTAGCAGTAGGCGAGGGTCTGGTTGAACACCGCCGAGTTGTTCAACCAGTTCTGGCCGGAGTTGTTGTAGCAGACGGCCAGCCCCGCCCAGCCGGTGCCCGAGAAGTAGTCGGTCACGAAGCCGACGTCGAAATTGCTCCCCTGGCTGAGGTTGAGATCGGTCTGGCTGGACCAGACCGACATGCCGTTGGAGGCCGGAGTGAAGTAGCTGGAACCCCCGCCGGAGGTGACGCCGAAGTAGGTCCACTTGAGGTTGGAGCTCGGATGCTGGCCGCTGCCCAGGTAGTTGGCGGCGAGGAGACCGGTGGTGAAGCCCAGCGCACAGATCAACGCCAGGACGAGAAACCGACGAGATGAGGGAAGGAAGGTCCGGTTCTGCATGGAATGCTCCTCCAAGATAGGGATCGAGTGTCCTCGCCACGGGTAAGCCCGGCGGCGAGCTCCAAGAACGGCTGGAGAGCGGGGACCGCGATCGGTCTCCGTTCCCCTCGATGCCCTTGGCCAAGGGACCTCATCGGGAAGGCCTGGAGAAGATATAGCAAATATCTAATTTGCGCAACATCTATTTTCGGCAAGATGCTGCGCGATGCGGGCCGCTTGCGGTTGCCTAGCTCTGGCGGGTCTCGCCGCTGCGCCAGAAGCCGAAGACCCCGAGCAAGAGACCGGTCAGCACGAAGAGCAGGAAGTGCGGCTTGTAGTCCCGGGCGACGAACGCGGCGAGGCCGAACAAGCAGTAGGCGGTGGCGACCACCTGGATCGCTTCGGTCGACACCGAGCGGTCATGCCACACCTTGAAGGCGAGCCAGAGGGTCATCACGCCGAAGCAGAGCATCGCCACCGAGCCGAAGTGCCAGCCGATGCGTACCGCGGCGATGACGTCGGCGGGAACATCGGCTTCGGCGAGCGCCGGTTCGAGGGCGGCCCAACCGGCGAAGGCGTGGGCGAAGCTGCTCAGGACCAGAAGGGTACCGGTGACGAAGCCGACCAGGGCGCGCGCCTTCATGGGTTCTCCTCTCGTCCGCCAGACGGCCGTTCGCGACCGGGCGAGCGTGATCTCTGGGCGTTCGAGGATGACGACGAAATTCTTGGAGGCCGCTGCCGGCCTGTCAAGCGGCGGGCGCCAGGGGCTTCCGATAAGCTCGCAGCGGGCTGGTGGTCGATCAGCCGTGGAGACCGGGCAACGCCGTGACCGAAACCGTCAAGAACTCGATTCCCGCCTGGGTGCGTGGCCTGCTCGAGGGCCGCGAGCCCGGGTGGACCCCCGTGGCCTGCGCGCTGTTTGGATTGACCGCCTGGCTCGGGCCGCGCTGGGGGTTGGGTGGGGGTGTGGCCGCCCTGGCTTGGGCGGCTGCCTATGCCGCCGGCGGCGCCTACAGCACGGTGCGGACGGTCCGCAGCCTCGCCCATCGCAAGCTCGACGTCGACCTACTGATGCTGGTCTCGGCGGCGGGAGCGGCGGCCATCGGCGCGCTGGGCGAAGGTGCGACGCTCCTCTTCCTCTTCTCGCTCTCGAACGCCCTCGAATCGCGTGCGCTGCGGCGCACCGCGCGAGCCATCGAGGCGCTCATGGAGTTGCGCCCCGACGCGGCCGTCCGCCTCCGCGCCGACGGCACGGAACAGAGGGTGGGAGTCGGCGACCTGGCGGTGGGCGACGTCGTCCGTGTCCGACCGGGTGAACGGATCCCCGTCGACGGGGAGATCCAGGCGGGGCATACGGCGGTGGACCAGGCGGCGATCACCGGGGAGTCGATGCCCGAGAGCAAGTCCGCCGGGGACGCGGTCTTCGGCGGCTCGATCAACGTCGGCGGCACCGTCGACGTCCGAGTCCTGCGCCTCGAGTCCGAGTCGACGCTGTCGCGGATCATCCACCTGGTGCAGGAAGCGCGGGAGGCCAAGGCGCCGACCCAGCGGTTCATCGACCGCTTCGAGCAGGGTTACACCGCGACGGTGCTCTTCGCCTCACTTGTGGCGGTGGTCGCGCCGCTGGCCTTCGGTGCCGCCTTCGAGCCGACCTTCTACCGCGCCATGACCCTGCTCGTCGTCGCCTCGCCCTGTGCGGTGGTCATCTCGACACCGGCGACGATCCTCGCCGCCCTCGCCCACGCGGCGCGCAAGGGGCTGCTGTTCAAAGGCGGGGCACCGCTCGAGGAATTCGCCGCGCTCGACGTCGTGGCCTTCGACAAGACCGGGACCCTGACCCGCGGCCGGCCGGTGGTGACCGCCGTCAAGCCTTTTGGGAACGCCTCGGAAGAGAGGGTGCTGGCCTTGGCGGCGGCGGTCGAGCGGTTGTCGGAGCACCACCTGGCGCGGGCGGTGGTCGAGGCGGCGGCGGGCGCCG